>CAZRIR010000380.1:0-2881 GCA_964600195.1 uncultured archaeon
ATAGTGAAAAATATAATATTTTTATGCTAAATTAATTAATGCGTTATAAATAATAGTTTAAATAAGATTACCAAAGAGATTATTACAGTTTAAAACTCTAATTAATTCTTATTTCGCTAAGAATAATTGATTTTCACAAAATTTCCAAACTATTTTTGTTTAAATACTTGTGATTTAAATAATATCAATAAGAAAAATATTATTTCTATAATAGTTGATTTTTGTTGATAAAAAACGAAATTGAAAGGAGAATTAATATGAGCATAACGGATTTACCTCTAAAGATGAGTATCCACAAGAAAACATATAAAAATGGCCAGCTTGCGATCTTCATGAATGATATCGATGGTCAACCATTTGCAGAATTATCCGTATCGAAGGATTCTGTCTATCTTGATGAAGATGAGTTTATTTTGAAAGATTATTCCGAAAATACAAAACTCGTGGATGAGCTCATGAATTCACGAATCATTACCTTAACCGATAGATTTGTCTTGGTTGGTTCTCACGTTTGTCCTATCGGTAAAGCTTTAATATAATTTTAGCTATAATTTAGGCATTTTATTTATTCCACCAAACTAAAACTCCTTTTTATAAAAAAATCACTCACGATTTAACTTATTACCTTTGATTTATAAGGATGGATTACTTAAATCAGAAAATACTAAATTCTTATAGATCTAAAAAGTTATTATGGAGATGGAAAATTAATTTGCTCGAAAATCCAATAAAATCAGCAGAAGAATATAAAGAAAGCTTGAGAAATAGAAAGATTAAGGTTTATCTCTTTGGAGAATTAGTAGAAAATATTGTAGATCACCCTATAATCAAACCATCTATAAATGCCGTGGCAAAAACGTATGAATTAGCTAGTACCGATGAAGATCTTGCTACGGCTCATTCATCAATTACAGGTAAAAGAGTTAACCGATTTTTGCATGTCTGCGAAAAACAGGAAGATGTCGTTTTTCAAAACAAAATGCAAAGAAGATTAGGGCAACTCACTGGAACATGTTTCCAAAGATGTGTGGGTATGGATGCGATAAACACTCTTCATTCAATCACTTTTGATATTGATAAAAAATATAATACTACCTACCATCAGAATTTTCTAAAGTTCCTGAAAATGGCACAAGAAAACAATATCGTTATTGGAGGGGCGATGACCGATCCTAAGGGCGACAGGAGTAAGAAACCTCATGAGCAAGAAGATCCCGATTTATGTGTTCACGTGGTTGACCGAGATGAAAAGGGAATATATGTTTCAGGCGCCAAAGCTCATCAAACAGGGTGTCTCAATTCTCATTGGTTGATTATCATGCCCAATACAAGCCTCACTGAGAATGATAAGGATTATGCAATTTCAGGTGCCATACCCGTTGATGCACCTAATATTACTTACATTTATGGCCGTCAATCAAATGATTTGCGACATTTAGAAGGGGATAAAATTGACACGGGAAATTATACCTTTTCGGGACAGGAAGCATTGATCATATTTGACCGAGTATTTATTCCCAATAATCTCATTTTCCTAGATGGTGAACATGAATTTGCAGGACCATTAGTTGAGAGATTCACTACATACCACCGACGGAGTTATGTTTGCAAGTCGGGATTAGGTGATGTCATAATTGGAGCTGCTTCTACCATCGCAGATTATAATGGAGTGCCCAATAAAGCTCATATTAAAGATAAACTTGTTGAGATGACTCTTTTAAATGAAACTATTTATGGAACAGGAATAGCCTCTTCATACCAATCATATCCACTTGATTCGGGAGTCTGGATTTGTGATGATATATTGGCTAATACCTGCAAGCAACACGTTACACGAAATCCATATGAATTATGTCGATTGGCTCAAGATATTGCTGGAGGTCTGGTGGTGACCCTTCCTTCCGAGAAGGACTTTAAAAATAAGACCGAAAGTCCATTATTGGACAAATATTTTAAGGGGAGAAAGGGTGTTTTAGTAGAAAATAGGGCAAAAATACTCCGACTAATTGAAAATATGTCATTAGGCAGAAATGCTGTGGCCTATCTAACAGAATCAATGCATGGTGCAGGTTCCCCTCAAGCTCAGAGAATAGTCCTTTTTAGGAATATGGAACGCGAATTTAAAGAATCTTTAGCACAAAATATCGCGGGTATTGAGATAGATAAGAAAGTTATTGATGATTTCCCTCAATTTTACAAAAGAGTTTTTAGCAAGGACTGAATTTAAGTAGATAAAAGGAATAATTCATTTATTACTTGTTTTTTGCTATTTTTACCAAATTTTATCCCATTAATCATCTCAAAAATTAAATTTTTAGTTCCTGAAAAAATATTATGTACAAAATTCTTAATACAAAAAAAAGTAGTAATTATAAATTAAAATGAAATGGAAACCCATTCATCATTATAATTACCAAATAAAGATTTACCTTTTAGATTTGTTAAATCCCAACACGTGACAGATGCTCCCACATCTGAACCAACAGAATAGTAGTCATGATTTGGTGGATGCAAATAATCAATTAAATTAGAACCAATGTCAAGATTTATTGAACCATATACATCTAAAGCCTCATTTGTAAGCCATTCATATCTATCTAATGAATCTGCAACAGAATAGCTATCAGTATCACCGATCATGTCATAATATAAGTAATGATTTGTGTAGGTAATTAAATCATTTTTATTTTCAATAACATTATAATTTGATTCATCCGTGAAATAATTCATTGTTCTCACTCTTACATAGCTATTTGAAGTCTCAAGGACCAATCCACCAGTCTCACCATTTCGACCATCTCCGACTCCGTATAACCATGATACACCATGTCTATTATTGTTAAGAATACCAATCGCATCACTTAATTGATCAGCATATTGA
>CAZRIR010000381.1:0-1069 GCA_964600195.1 uncultured archaeon
TCAATTTGTAAAAAAGACTTTTCTCTGGTGACATCTCCTAATATAAGTGCACCTTGAGCACCTCTATAATAAGTATGACGCATTTTTATCCATCTTTCTTGACCTGCTATATCCCATAATTGGATTTTCCCTTCCTCACCAGATTCCAATTTTATTTTCTTGATATATAAATTGGTCCCAATACTTGCTCTATAGTCTTGAGAAAAATGACCGGATATATATTTTTTAACTAGACTTGTTTTTCCCGTAGCAGGCTCTCCAATGATTATGACTTTAAAAATAAAATTAACGGACATTTTTGTTCTTATATTTCAAATTAACAATCTCATTTAAAAGTAATAAAAAACCTACATTTATAAATTTTTAATCTACTTATTCGAAATTTTTAATTAATTAATGATTGATTATAAAAATTAATATTTGATTTGTACTAATATATTTAATAAAATTATTTTATTTAATTTTTGATTGATATGACTACTGGACTAATTTATCACCCTATATATCTCGAGCATAGAATTGGAACGCATGTTGAAAGTCATGAAAGGTTAATCGCATTGATGGACTTTTTAAATGAAAAAAGATTATTTGAGAATTCTGATTATAAATTGATTACACCAAGAAAAGCAACATTAGACCAAATAAGATATGTCCATACTGAAAGCTTGATAGAAAAAGTACAAGCAATGAGTGAGCAAGCTGAACTAACAGGACAAACTCAGGTCATTGATTACGGAGATACTTTAGTATCACCTAAAACATATGAAGCCTCTTTATATTCCGTTGGAGGAAATTTAACTGGAATTGACGAGATCTTGAGCGGTAATTTAAAAAATGCTTTTGCAGCAGTTCGTCCTCCCGGACATCATTCAAATGCGAGAAAATGTTCTGGATTTTGTATTTTTAATAACATAGCTGTAGCAACGGAATACTTGATTCGAGAAAAAAATATCAAAAAAGTCGCAATCATTGATTGGGATTGCCATCATGGAAATGGAACGCAAGATATCTTTTATGAAGGAAGTCCATCCGGGGAAGGAGAGGTAATTATGATCAGTTCTCATCAAGA
>CAZRIR010000381.1:1169-2879 GCA_964600195.1 uncultured archaeon
ATTTTAATTACTCTTGAAGGTGGTTATGAGGTGGACAAGCAAGCGATTGCCATATATAACTGTTTAAAAGTCCTTAATGATGAGGAGCAACTCATAGAAGAAAATCAAAGATCTTCGGATGAAAAATTGATAGAATACGTGAATGATAAATTGATTCCAGCTATGAAAGAAATTCTTTCATCCTTTTGGAATTGTTTTTAGACCTTTTTACCACCTACTGTTTTTCATTTAGATACAAGGGGAATCAGTATTAGTATAAAAAAGTGATAATAATGAATATACTTTTTTGTGAGTATATAATTTTATAAATTTAGGGAATTATATTTACTTGAATAAGATTTTTTTTAACAAATTTTAAAAAAGAAAAAAAAAGAAGAAAATTACCATGTCAAATTATAATTATAATGATGATGAAGAAGATGAGTATGGAATGGGTGCTCCACCACGAGAACCATCATTAACACCTCCTCCAGTTCACCCACCGAGAATACCGCAAAATGTGCCTCCTCCTGTCTCTCAAGGTGCTCCAACATTAACTCCTGCCCCTTCATTTGAATCGAGGTCAATGTCCTCTCCCGCACCCTCTAGTCCATCAGTAGGCGGTGCTTCAGTGCAACAATATCAAAACACCATCAACCAATTGCAAACTCAAATAGGTCAATTACAAGCCCAACTTTCCTCTAAAGATAATCAAATTAATCAACTTAATAACCAATTAAATTCCTTGAATAGCTCGATAAGTGGTTATCAAAATCAAATTTCCCAATTAAATCTTGAAAAAGGACAATTGCAAGCGCAACTTCCTGAATTACAGAGTCAAGTTTCTCAATTAAGCGAACAGAATTCGATGCTGGCCGGTCAAATAGCACCTTTGCAGTCACAAATTTCTCAATATCAGCAAGAACTTCAATATAAGGAAAAACGAATCTCAGAACTTAAAGAACCTAAAGCTGTAATGGCCAGTTCACTTTCCCAAAGTTCTCAAATGCCAAGTTATGGCGGAGGAACCTCATTCGGAACGTCCCCTACACCAAGTACTACACCGGCAGTTTCTCAACCCATGCCTACAATGGATTCTGCTTCAGATAGCGGAACAAGAAAAGTATGTGTTAATTGTGGTGCCATTGGAAGTGCGATAAAAGAGGTAGAAGATAAAACTAGAATCATCAGCTACATTCCAAAAACCATTTATGCAAAAAAAAACGTGTGCACTAAATGTGGATTTGAATTCTAAACTAATCTTTTTTCCAAATTTAATTTAAACTTAGCAAAAAAACCATTTCCAGCTTTTTTATCTCAAATTCAATATTGATTAATCAGGTTCCTTTCTATTAATCAATATATTGCATGATTAAAACAATGAAATCAAACTATCAATATTGTTCAATTTAAAGCCATTAAAGGATGAATCTAAATATATATATATGAGAATTTAGATTATATTCTAAAAAAATTGGATCTAAAATTTTTAATTTGAATATTTAGTCTTCACATGTCTGAAATTAGAGAAAAACTAATCGGACCTAAAAATGTACGATCAAAAATCATACAGGTCGTTCTTTTATCGATTGTTTTAATAACAGCCTTTGCATTTTCAACATTATTAGTTAATCTTTTATTTGGTGGATTGCGGCAAGTTCCAAGCGAAAAGCTAGATGATGCCGATTATAAATATTTAGATACTACTCCTATTCCTATTCCATTTTCACT
>CAZRIR010000382.1:0-2875 GCA_964600195.1 uncultured archaeon
CACCTATCTGCGAGGAGATTTCTGCACGCTTGTTGAGCAGGTTGAATATTTCATTGTCTACATCCAAAATTTTTTCTCTAATTTTTTTTAATTCTTCCTGTTCTTTTTCATTATCGTTCATATTAATACCTTTAATAAAAGAATTAGAAACATATTTATAATAAATCTTGTAAATTTAATTCGAATGCTGCAACAGGAAACTCTAATTTGTAATTAATTATTACATCAGGATGAATTTCTCCTATTTCACCAATTTTTTTACCATTCCAAACAATATCCCCATACCTGCCATCTATATAGGTAGGGTTCTTACTAGGTTTAATGTTAAAGCTTTCATATTCTCCAATAGCCAACATGATAAAATCGAGAGTTGATCTTATTTCTGTGAAATTGGCTTCTTCATGATAAGTAACGGCAGAAAGTTGTAAAGCTCTAGTCGCTCCTGTTTCTTCCTTTGTCGATAATAAGATCACGTCTCCCACTTCAAATATTTTAATGGGTTTTTCCTCGGAACGGTTAAAAAGCAAGGTTTCCATTAATTTCGGTAAGATTTTCGTTCTGGTGGTATCATATTCTTTTGATATAGGATTTGCAATTTGGACTACCTTCTTTTTTTCGAGTTTTTGTCTCATGAAATCATAATGCTTTTCAGCATTCGTTAATATGAAATTTAAAACTTCTAAATATCCTGCTCCAATCATTATGGTTCTTATTTTATTGGCAAAATCTTGAATTGGGTGATATTGACCGATACATCCTTCTCTAATGGTTAAGGGTAAATTAATATAACCATATCCTATTGCACATTCTTCGGTAAAATCAACAGGATGGATGATATCTCCCCTAAAAGCGGGTACCCATACATCTAAATAACCCTGTTTTTTTGATTTTTTGGCATCCATTCGCACTTTTTGAAAACATTTGATCATTTCATTTGCTTTTAAATTTAAGCCAATGTAATCATTCACGTAATCAATCTCTACATCCCATTTCTTAGGTTTTAAATCAGGTGTATTTACACGCGCTCCTTCTGTATAATTTACCAAGACACTTTCAATTTCTGCTCCTGTATCCGCAAGCATTGTAGTCAGAATATTTAATGCTAAATTTACAGCTTTTAAGTCCGTTCCTGTAAGTTCAAGGAATAAATTCTTGGTATCATCGGTTACTGTTGTAAGTATCCCATTGATGATTGGTGGAAAAGAAATAACTTGATCATTACTATCCAAGAGAATTGGGTATAATTCTTTTCCTTCTAAAATATGCGCATATTCTTTCCCTTTTTCGTGATATTTCAGGATTTCCTCTAAATTCATTGGATCTCCATCCCCATGCAATGGAATGAAACTAATCGAATCTGGTTTCATAGCAAGATATCTATATGGAGGTGTAATTTTATCCAGATCATGAACACCTATCGCAACTTTTTTTCTATCTCTTCCGACAGCCCAGTGTAATTGCTCCTGAATATTCATAAGTGTGGCAACTTCATCCTCGTCTAGATCAATATTTCGAATTACTGCACAAACAATAAAGGGTCTTACATCATTCACACTGGGATCAACAGTCATTTGCATACTTCCTTCGGAAATTTCATATTTCGGAACCCCAAGCTCAATATCATAATAGCCTTTAAGGGCTCTTGCAATTCCCTCAGGACTTGAAAAATCAGGTCTATTTGGATTGTATTCTACTTTTATGGTTTGCTCCTCCAAGTTAATATCCTCCAAATCTAAGCTAATCCATTGCAAATCATATTCTAAATCTTCAATTGCTAGTTTCTTTCCAACAAGTCTTTCAAGTCTTTCTATTTTCAGGTCTAAAGTGGGCATGTTTCTTTCCCTCCTAATATGATTCCTGCCTCAACCATTTTATCGGGTTAATATATAAATCACGAATATCCTTTCTACCAAATTTCAACATTGCTAATCTTTCCAATCCCATTCCCCATGCTAAGACTCGTGTAGGATTTTTTATCCCCCAAGGATAAGTTACCTCTGGTCGAAAAATCCCTGAACCCCCCATTTCAACCCATTCCCCTAATTTATCATAATAAACGGAAATCTCCATGCTAGGCTCTGTATAGGGAAAGAATCCTGGTCGAGTAACTATCTTCTCAAATCCCATTTTTTTATAAAATTCTTTCAAAATTCCAATTAGATCACATAATGTAACCCTCTCTCCAATAACGATGCCTTCAATCTGCATGAATTCTGCTAAGTGCGTTTTATCAACTTTTTCGTTTCTGAAAACCCGATCTATTGAAAATACTTTGATTGGAGGCTTCTCATTATTTTTATAAAATTGAGCCAAACGTCTTATAGTACTTGCGGTCGTGTGAGTTCTTAAAAGAGTTTTTTGAGCGATTTTTTCTTCCCATTGATATCCCCATCCTAACGATCCACAATCTCCTCCATTCTCATGAATTTCTTTCACTGCGTTTACCCGATCTTTTTGTGGCAATTTCGCCAGTTTGGGATTATCTAAATAAAATGTATCATGCATTTCTCGAGCCGGATGATCTTGTGGTTGGAATAACGCATCAAAATTGAAAAATGCACTTTCTATTATAGGCCCTCTTATTTCCGTGAAACCTAAAGAAATGAATATCTCTCGAATTTCATTTATGAGATTAATGACTGGATGGATTTTCCCCCCTTTTAATAATGGTCCTGGTTTTGTAACGTCAAAAGGCTTGAGTTCATAATCCTGCCAGGTCCCTGAACTCAACATTTCCGATGATATCTTGCTTACTTGCTGCAATTCCCCTATTTTTGATATATCAATTTTTTTACCTTTTTCTGTTAGGAATATTATTCTTTGAGTTTTTTTTTCTCTTTTGATTAATTTTCTTTTATTTAATGTATTAAAATGA
>CAZRIR010000383.1:0-2862 GCA_964600195.1 uncultured archaeon
CCAGCTCTGGAAATTGTATATTGGCCAGCAGTAGTCGATTTCAAACATGATTCATTGAAGGCTAGAGCCGATGGAGAAATTGTCGTTGGATTTTGCGAAGGATCATTAAGAACTAAGGAAGATATCGAAAATGCTAAATTAATGCGTCAAAAATGCCAACTCATAATTTCTTTCGGTAGTTGTTCATGCTATGGGAATGTTCATGGGTTAGCTAACCAATGGAGTAAAGAAAATTTAGTAAAAAGAAAGTTTTCTGATGTGGAAAGCATTGCTGACGGAAGTGGCGGTGAACCAACTGTACATGTTCCAGGGTTTGTTGATAAGATTTTACCCTTGGATGACGTTATTAAAGTTGATGCTTACATGTCTGGATGTCCTCCAAGACCTGAACAAATTGTGAGTTCTGTCTTATTTTTATTGGGACAGAAACCTCAACCTATGGCTGATTTGGCTTACTGTAATGACTGTCCTATAAAAGATAATTGCTTATTGGATAGAGGAATTCTATGTTTCGGTCCAATTACTAGCATTGGTTGTTCTTTAAAATGCACTAGTGAAGATAAACCATGTGTAGGTTGTTATGGGCCAGCAAAAACAGTTGCAAGCCAGATTAGTGTCTTAGACAATTTAACAAATAATCTTGGCTCTATCAGCTCTGGAGATAGAAAATCTTTATATGAAGCCTTAGCTTTATTCTTAAATCTACCATTAATGGCGGGTTTCGATTTATCTGCGGATATATTAAAGCAGATTAAAACAAAGGGCGAGGTTTTAACTCCATTAGCAAATCTCCCTCCCGATACTGAAAAAATTGCATCGAAATTATTGGGATACATAAAGGATCATCCTGAATTCCATGAAATTTCTAATGTATGCGATACATGTCCTCGTATTAGAGGTAGGGTGAAAATGACTGAAGTCAAACGAGATTATCAAGGACTTCCTAACATGGATGATTGTTTGATTGAACAAGGATATATCTGCATGGGTCCAGTTACGAGAGCTGGATGTGGTGGATTATGCATGCGCGTAAATGCTCCTTGTACTGGCTGCTATGGTCAAACAGAATGGGTTGCAGACCAAGCATCTCGATATGCTGAACTTGTAACCAAAAGCTTTAATGTCGGTTTGTCTAAAGACGAATTATTATCTCAAGTCAAGGATAAGCGCGGAACATTTGAAAAGTTTACATTAGCAATGAATAAAAGCTATCAAGGAGGCGAATAATATTATGGTAAAAGAAATAGAAGTTGAACCAGTTACTCGATTAGAAGGACATGGTGGACTACATATTAAACTTGGAGACGATGGAAAAGTTCAAGATGTACAATTTAACATCACTTCGACGCGATTTTTTGAAAAATTCGTGGAGGGGCGTTATTGTGAGCACATTCCAAGAATTACTCCAAGAATTTGTGGTATCTGCCCGATTCCACACCACATCACCCCTACTAAAGCAGTAGAAGATGCATGGGGCGTGGAAATTCCTCCTGCAGCATATAAATTACGCCAATTAATAATGAATGCGAAGCAATACAGTTCTCACCTTTTACATTTTTATGCTTTGGCGGCTCCTGACTTCCTATTAGGTCCCATGGCAGATCCTGCCTTGAGAAATGTCGTACATGTTATCAATCAGATGCCTGATGTAGGAGCAATGGCTTTAAAAATGATGGATTTCGGTCAAAAACTCTGTGCTGAAATTGGTGGAAAGTCAGTTCATCCCATTTCTGCGATTGTTGGAGGTATGAAAAAATCAATGAGTGAAGAGGGACGAGATAAATTCCTCAAGCAAGTTGATGAGCAGATCGAATTCACGAAAAAGACGGTTGAAATTGCTTTAAAGGTGGTTGATGATTATTTTGATGTCATCGCAAACGTGGGTGTCGTTCCAACATATTATTTTGGTATGACAAAGAATGGTATTCATGACATCTATGACGGTGATATCCGGATTGTCACACCTGACGGCGAGAAGATTGACTATGATTATCATAAATACTTAGATGCCTTAGGAGAGCACATTCCTGAGCATTCTTATGCCACGCACATGTATTATAAACCTGCAGGTTATCCTGAAGGAATTTATCGTGCTAATTGCTTGGCCATGGTCAATGCTGCGGATAAGATGGCAACACCCTTAGCTGATCAAGCACTCAAGGACATGCGGGCAAAGATTGGAGATTGTCCACATCACACGTTTGCCTATCACTGGGCGCGAATTATCGAAACAGTAGAGGCAATTGAAATGATAGCGACCTTGTTAAAGGATCCTGATATCGTGAATCCAGATTGCAAGACATTAGATGTCGAACCAAAAGCCGGAAATGGTGTAGGAATGACAGAGGCCCCTCGGGGGATCTTGCTCTACAACATCTGGTCTGACGCACAAGGTATTTGCGAGAAGGCAAACCTCTTGGTAGCCACCAATCATAACATTGCGGGAATCGAAAAATCTTTGATGCACGTTGCTAAGCAAGTGTTTGAAGACAAGGCGTTGGATGGATTGAAATTACCAGATCCATGGATAAAATAAACTAAATCAAAATTAAATAAATAAGTGAATTAAAAAAATGAGTGATGTACCAGAAGGAGTAGTAAATATCTTGGAAATGATAGTTCGCTGTTATGATTGCTGACTATCATGTGCCGCTCACATCACGGTTGTTGATGAGAAGGGTGAAGAAATTTACACTCGCAAGTTGAATGTTGGTTTAGGATGAAATATCTGATAGAAATCGTAGATTGGATATGACTGCCCTTGCAAGGGTTCAAACCAACAAAAATGATTTAAAAATAAATGGAAAAAACTCAAAAAAAGTGAATAAAAATGTCATTAGATTTTGAATTTAGAAAACAAAT
>CAZRIR010000384.1:0-2860 GCA_964600195.1 uncultured archaeon
GGTAAATCAATTTGAAACTGAAACATTAAATCTTGAGTTTTCATCTTCCCTTTCATATCAATCCTTAGAGACGAAGTAGCCGAATCATACTTTAGATCCTTGTAATGCTCTCTCAATAATTCAATTTCAAAATTAATTCGAGAATTTTTATCAACCAACCAAGATATTTCCCTAATGATTTCTATGGGTTCCGATTTTTTTTCTTCCCAGTTTCTCAGGCTATTCAATTGATTAACGGAAACTTGAATGAGGTCCATTAAATCCTCGGGCAAATTCAAAATGGGTGCTTTCGGATAGGGTTCCAAGTCAATTTCCAGGAGGAATTCCCTGAATCCATAGGTTAACAAATGAACTTTTAGTTGTGTAATGCTATTTGGAATTTTATCACATTGGTATTCTCCTGTAATTTTTTTTGCTTCATTCTCGAAATCCTCAATGAAAAATAACTTGGTTTCTAATTCATGTAACACATCCACGACGTGAGATTTTTTTGAATTCCATTTTTTTAAAGTATTCAAAAATGAATAAGGATCTCCCAAGATTGCAGTAACTTCCTCAGGTAAAAAAAGTTCCGGCCTTTCAGGGTAATTAGAAAAATCTATTCCAATAATAAAAGTATTTGAAATGGTAATGGTTAGGTATATATTAATGTCCGCCTTTTTAGGACCACTTTGATCATATGCAAATGATTGTTGGATGAGTCCGAATTCGGTGCTAACTGGTATGCTTAAGTCTTCGGAATCGACTTCACCTTGATATATAGGTGGGTTTTCAGCTTGGATATTTTTTTCGTTTATTTTGGAGCTTGAAATTGTTTCATTTGAGGAATTTTTAGAGGTTTCTTCAGGCGAGGATCTCTCATATACATTTGAGGGGGTAACATAATTAGCATCAGAATAATCCTCAGGATAAGCATTCAAATCTGGAGTTAAATATTCCTCAGAGGAGGACTCTTGAGATATTTGTTCATTTATTGGACTATTAATACTGATAGTTTCCGTTATGGGGTTATTTCCACCAAGTATGACGGGATCTCCTAATTTTTCTTGAATTTTAGATTTTAATTCGTGAATAATATTAACAGCACTATATTCGGGGGTCCAATTTTCTAATGTTTCTAATTGAACTTCTCCAATTAAACGTTTTATATCATCTCGTAAAAGTAATTGAGGAGGAGATGTAGGAAAATCATCATCAAATTTAATCTCTAATTCATATTTTTTTTCTGGTGTTTCATATGCATAACCATATAAGTGAGCAATGTTGCCAGAAACCATCCAAAATGAATATTTTGCTGCTATTTTTTGAGCTTCTCTCAGTATACGTTGCTTATCCATGTAAAACACAAAAAAATTTTAGTAATTGTCCATATAAAAAATATACTCTTATCTTATATATGTTTATATTTCATTTTTTATAATTGATTTTTTATTTTGCATCTTTTCATATATGAAAAACTAATTTAAATCAAAAAGGATTATTTTTCATTAATTTTAATCCTTCTTCTAAACTCAATATTTTCAATTCAGAACCAAGGAACTTTTTTAATTTACTTATATCTAATTCTGCATTTTTTGGACGATGTGCATTTTGTTTCAATTCTTCAATAGGTGAAATAAATTTTTTTTCATAATCAAAAACCTCAGCACATTTTAACGCCATTTCATATCTCGTGAGACCCCCTTCTCCCGCTGTATGATATATACCTTTTGCGTCTTTTTCAATTAATTTTAATAAAATTTCAGATAGATTTGGAACATATGTGGCATTATTTATTTGATCGGTTGTGATTGATATCTTCTTATTTTCTTTTAGACTTTTTAAGACCCACGTAATAAAATTTAGCTTATTTTTGTTCCAACCATATAGTACAGCTGTTCTACAAATTAAAAAATCAATATCGGAGTGAATAATTGCTTTTTCTGCATCCAATTTTGTCTTGCCATAATGACATAAGGGATTAGGGATATCATTCTCCGTATAACCGCCTTCATTACGTAAACCATCAAAAATGAAATCAGTTGACATAAATAATAGCTTTGAATCGACATTCTTACAAGCATTTAAAACATTAATTGGACCCTGCGTGTTAATTTTTGTGGCAAGTTCTTTATCAATTTCATTTTGATCGACATTAGTCAAGGCTGCAGAAAGTAATACGATATCTGGAAATATAAATTTAATCTTTTTTATTACATCATTTGCATCTGTAATATCGATGTTAAAATAATCGATATTTTCTGAAATATTTGTCCTATTTGTGTCGGCCGCAATAATCGAAAACTTTTGTTTAAATAAATCATTCAAATTAATTAACTGAATTATATTTGTTCCTAAAAAACCATTTGCACCGATTAATAAGATTTTTACTAGTGATTTATCTGTTTTTATAGTGTTTTTCATAAAAAGTCAAATATTCCTTATCTATCACGTTATTCAACCATTCTTTATTTTGTTCATACCATTGTATGGTTTGTTCCAATCCTTGTTCAAGCTTGATTGTTGGAACCCAATTCAATTCTTTTTTAATCTTAGTAAAGTCAATTGCATATCTTAAATCATGTCCTGGACGATCCTTGACAAACTTTATTAAAGACTCCGGCTTTTTTAAAAGTCTTAATAATTGCTTTACTAAATTAATATTTGTGATTTCCGAATTACATCCAATATTATATATTTCACCAATTTTTCCTCTCATTAAAACCGTTAAAATTGCTGAACAATGATCTTTAACATGGATCCAATCTCTGACGTTTATTCCTTTTCCATAAATGGGGATCTCTTTATCATTCAATGCATTATTAATCATTAGAGGTAATAGTTTTTCAGGAAATTGATAAGGACCGTAATTATTTGAGCA
>CAZRIR010000385.1:0-2852 GCA_964600195.1 uncultured archaeon
AAAATTATTTCCCCGATAATTGTCATGGGTGCGAGTGTTGGGGGTCCGAGAACGATCAGAACTATTTTAAAAGACCTCCCAAGAAATATCCCTTATCCCATTTTAATTGTCCAACATTTAAGTGAATTCTTTTTAGAGTCGTTTGTTAAGTCCTTAGATGCTGCCTGTAAAATAAAAGTAAAATTAGGAAGAGATGGTGAAGAAATCTCTCCTGGAATCGCGTATATTGCTCCCGGTGGTTATCACATGGACATTAAAGTGAAGAATAATATACCACGCATAAGAATTTCTAAGGGAGAACCTGTAAATTTTTGCATTCCATCTGTTGATGTTTTATTCATGTCAGCTGCCCGTACTTTTGGACCAAACGTTGTTGGCATATTGCTTACGGGTATGGGAAAAGATGGAGTTGATGGATTGGCTTCAATTAAATATAATCGTGGAAAAACAATAGCTGAATCCGAAGAAACGTGTGTGCTATATGGAATGCCTAAATTTGCAAAAGAAAAAGGAGTTGCAAGCATGATTCTACCTGATTATAAAATTGCTGAATATCTTCGAAATTACAATTAGCTGATAAAAATTACTAAATATGTAAAATTTAGTTATTATTTTTTCAAAAAAAAATTGTTTGATTTCCTACAATATTTACAATTTAAAAATTTCAAAAAGTTATTTTCATAAATAAGACATGATTTCAGGTTTAACTTAATAAATTATAAGATATTTTTCTTCTAATTTTCTTTTATTTTAATGTTTTATAGACAGCGAATCATGTTTTCTCGATGTTACAGTTTAGTGTTTATTTTAAAAAATGATTTAAATAATCTCGTGTTTTAATATTTATATTTAATTCTATGGACTATACACTGAGTTCCAAGAATTAGATGTTTCTTCAAATACATGCTTATAAATATATAATGGTCTTGAAATGATATATCAATTGTACTCAATAAATAATTTTATACTTGACATGATTGTGGTATTGGCGTGCTATGTATATGTACTCATTACAATTATGATTCCAATAACTTTAAAGAAGAAGGGGAAGATTTCGAGTTTTGCGGCAAGAAAAACAGTTCACTTATTAGCTGGATTAGTGGTCTTGCTAGTTCCTTTCTTCTCTTTGCCAGTAGGAAGATTATGGGCGATATTAATAGCCACATCTTTGACAATTATCGTGTATAAAAGCGAGAAAGGTTCACATGTAAAAATTTTAGATGATTTTTATCAAGCCATCGGAGAAGACGCTGAAGAAAAACTCCATCGTGCTTACTTACAAGGCCCTTTTCATTATTGTGTATCAATTACACTTCTAGTTACAATTTTTGCCATCACTGGTTTTGTAAAGGATCAGATGTATATTGCAATATCGGGTATTCTTATCATGATAATAAGCGATACTCTTGCTAGTATAGTTGGAAAGAGATACGGTAAGACAAAAATAAATCTTTCATGGACGGGAACTACACGCAGTCTTGAAGGGTCTGCAATCTTTTTTATTACCGCCTTTTTGCTATCTTTTTGTTCATTATTTCTTTTTGGATATGTGCTTGGAATACTAAATCTTCCTACGGTAATTATTGATTCTTTAATTATTGCATTAATAGGTACAATCGTTGAATTATTATCCCCAAGTACGTGGGATGATTTAACCGTACCTTTAATCACAAGTCTCCTATTTTTTGTTCTTGTTAATTTTATTTTGATTTAAAAATGTAAATAGGTTTGAATAGAATGGAAAACTTTGACGTTATTGTTGTTGGTGCTGGAACAGGAGGTTCCATTGCCGCTAGATTTGCAGCTCAAAAAGGTCTAAAAGTGTGTCTAATAGATCGCAAGGAAAGAAATAAAATAGGTGATAAAATCTGTGGTGATGGAGTTGGAAGCGAGATTTTTGATTTTTTAAAAATAAATCATCCGCAAAATGAGGAACTCTCCTGTCATATTAAAGGAGTAAAGTTATACTCACCAAACCTTCAAAAATGTATAGAAATGATCGATCCAAAGCAAGCAGGTTATGTTGTAAATCGTTTAGAATTTGGACAAAGATTATTGAATGAAAGTCTTGATGCAGGAATATCAAAGTTCTTAGATAATACGATGGCTTTGGAATTAATCTATAAGGATGATATGGTCGAAGGTTTAAAGGTCAAAATGAAAAATGGTGAAAAAGTTGACCTTAAATCTAAAGTCGTAATTGATGCCAGCGGATTCTACTCACCATTAAGAAAACAGGTAAGAAGTCCATTAATAGAAAAGGAAATTCCTAAATCCGATTCTATCTTATGTTATCGTGAAATTGTTAATTTTCCAAAAAAGGATACTATGGTAAAGGATCCTGAATATATCACTATTATTTTAGATCAAGAAAGAGCTCCTGGAGGATATCTTTGGTATTTTCCTAAAAATGAATATTGCGTGAATATCGGATTAGGAGTTTTTATGGATTATAAAGGAAGTGTAAAGGATTACTATCAAAAAAATGCATTTAATGCATTTGTTCCTACAAAGAATATTGAACTTGAATCATCAGGGGGAGGCGTAGTTCCCGTAAGAAGACCAATATGGTCATGTGTAGACAATGGATTGATAATTATCGGTGATGCTGCTTGTCATGTTAATCCTCTTCATGGTGGTGGTATTGATCCCTCTATGCGAGCTGGATATTATGCAGCTCTTATAGCAAATGATGCAATTAAAGCGGGAGATTGCTCTTTGAATAAATTATGGGATTTTAACTTTAAAATAATGACTACTTTTGGTGCAGATTACGCTGCTCTTGATCTTTTACGATTAGTACTTCAGGTGCTCACAAATGAAGAATTAGATTTTGGTCTTAGCAAGGATTT
>CAZRIR010000386.1:0-2848 GCA_964600195.1 uncultured archaeon
CAAATTTCGGCATTATCCATCCAATGTAAAAACCAAAAGCTTGAATTATAAGAATTGTTCTTACTATCACTACTCCGAAAATATTTAATGGTGCTACAGCATCAAGAACTGCAGCAACAGCCCACACAGTAAAACTAGTAAACAATATCTGTCCTTTTATTTTAACCAAGTGATTTTTTGATTTTATGGACTTCCAAGAGACCATATCTCCTGTTATAAGAACCGTCGCAACGATTATTATAAACATTAACATTATAAAGCCTTTATACTCTACATCTAAATGATTTGGCTGTATAATGCCTATTAAGAGGGGTACCAAGTCAGGGAATAAGGATAGCACGATTAAAAATACGATATCCATCAAGCTGAAAATAATTCCATATATGATTAATAATAGTTTATTTTTACCATCATAAAGTAAAATGTTTAATCCAATAATCCAGGAAAAGGTTATTATGGGAGCAAATGTAATTCCCAGAAACAAGTATAATTGATCAGGAATGGCAAAGTGAAATATTGAAAGGGCAAGAAATGATACCGCTGAGGGCCACCAAGGACACGCGATACCTCCTATTGCGAGACCAACGAATATAAATGACTTTTCCTTGTATTTTAAATATCTCGACATGACGGATATGCCTACTATGGTGGATGTGATCACGTAAAAAAAGCTGAACAAACCACCGATAAATTCTTCTGGTAACATTTTTAACACCTAATTTTTTGAATGTAATTATTTTAACTAACTATATAACAAAACCTCTATAAAAATACTTCTGAAATTAAATAATATCTAATGTAATATGAATAAGGAAAGTCAAGTTAAAACTCATATAATTGAAAGGGATTAAATTAGACCCATGAAGTCAGCCATTTTTGTTGCTCGGTTTAATTTTATTTCAAAATATGACTCAATAATGTCTAGTAAAAAGTTAAGATAAGAAAGTGGAATCGTGGTTTTATACTGGTTATTTAAATGCTCTATTGCTTCTTTTGTTTTAAATTCCTGCCCCTCTTTTTGAGATTCATGATATTTAAGTATCTGATGGATCAATCTCTCAATTTTATTTATTTCATTTTTAAATAAGATCAAGCAAGAAATTTCATCATATTCTCTATAAAATTGCTGAACGATTGCTAATTCTATTTTCAAGCTAGATTGCTCAAAAATCTTATTAGGATCTCTTATAATCTTTTTATCTTTGAAAACAACATTATTTCTGTATTGTTTTGCATTTTTTTTATACACACCTAATGGAACGAAAATTAGATCAATGTTGAAGGAATCTCCAAAGATATACTCTAAAAATTTGTAAAAGTGATCATCTAAAAATTCTTGATCAGAGAGATAAACTATTTTTGCTCCCATTAATATTGCCCTTAAGATATTTGCCATTACTGAGGGCATGATATTTATCTTGATGATACTCAGATCAAAATTAGTCGGTGATTCATATTCCTCAAGATCGGGACCTTCTAATTTTGGAATTTCTACTTTAAAATCACAAACAAATGCATCTCGAACATTTAGGTTTTTATCAACATATGTTACGAATGAATGCTGACATATCAGATTTTCAGCCACATTGACCGCGGTTACCCCTCTACTACTTTGATCTATGATATTCCTTTCAACACTTATTTGTCCACGGGTATTGCAGACAGGACAGTGTATCATGATGTCTACAGAAAATTCATTGGAAGCCATTAAATATACCGAATTTCAACTCAATTATATATTAAAATAATATCAATTTAGCTATTTATAAATTTAGGCAAATATTGATTAACATAGTTAATTAAGAAACCGAAAAGAGGTTAAAGCTGTACTTGAAACGGGATACTTATTACTGTCACGATTATCAAGAATTTTTTAAGGATTTTTTCTATAAAAATTATGAATTATAAATTTTATCACTAATAACATTTAAAAGTCTGGCGTTTTTATCTATTATTAAGGGTCATAGTTAGTTAAAAAAACTATGATCGAGTTAAAAACTAGAAAAAATTCAAAAAATAATTATTATAAAAAATATAATTTGAGGCGTGATATATGAAATATGATATGGAACTTGATGTTTGCGGCACAGTTTGTCCCGTTCCAGCATTGAAAACCAAAAAACAGTTAAGAACAATGAGGCCTGGGAGTGTTTTAAAGGTAATTACTGATTATAAACCTGCAAGTGAATCCGTACCTCGAGACTTAGCAAAAACTAAGCATAAACACTTAGGAACGGAATATATTGATGATGATGAACAGTGGTATATTTATTTTGAAGTTGTAAAATAAATATTATCATTTATAAAGACTTTAATGATATTTCAGCAAAATTTAAAACCATTTTAAGCACAACTAATAGAATCAAAGAGTTTGAAGCAATTAAAAAACAAAACATTGAAATATTAGATGCTAACGATTTTATCGCCATTTAATAATTTTTTATTTTATATTTTACCAATTAAATTCTATCTTTAAATTAAAAGGGGAAATTTTTAATATAAACTAATGAATTTCTTCTTTAATTGTTCAGCAATATAGCTTAATTTATGAAAATTGCTAATGAATTAATTTAAGAAAAAATGTTGTCGATAAATTTGAATATTGATGAAAAATTTGAAAGTTTAAAAGATGGAATGGATTATAGTTACCTCATCAACGGTAATTGGGAAAAATCAAGCTCAGGAAAAACTATACCCATAAGAAATCCTTATAATAAAGAGATTATAGCACAGATACAAGCTTGTACTCGCGAAGAAGTTGACAATTGCATTAAAATAGCTCGTGATAGCATGGAATGTTGGGTTGAAACACCATTAAGCAAGAGAATAGAAATCTTAAGGAAATCTG
>CAZRIR010000387.1:0-2846 GCA_964600195.1 uncultured archaeon
AACGAATGTTAGTCCTTCTGAGATGGTAGAAAAGCAAAAAGAAATAGAAAAGGCTATCGAAAGACCACCCGTGGAAGGGAGACGTGTATGTCCGGATTGTGGTGGAACCACATTCAATACCGTAGAGGATAAAACCCAATTACTAAGTGCCATGGGCGGGATAAAGATCTACGCTAAAAAAAATATTTGTAAAGGATGCGGTAAAGAAGTTCCTTAAAGTATTTTCATCATTATTTTTTTATTATTTTTATTGATAGAATGATATATAGAGTAGGAAGTCTGTAAATTCAATTTTTTAATGATAATTGCTTAATTTTTTAAATAGAGCTAATTATTATTATACTAAATTATTTTGATAAGTATTGCTTTAAATTAAAGGAAAAAAAGAAAATAATTTTTATTTTAATTCACGTTCGAGTTTTACTGTATATATTCCTGTCAAGATCATCCAAACCAAAGTTGATAGCACGTTAAGCCACTCAAAAAAGTTCCACCAAATTTTATTAGCCATGGCTTGAATGAAAACTGCTACTCTAGCTTCAAGATCAGGATTTAAAATTGCATTCATTAATTCCGTATCAGTAAGTAGTTCAATTGAAAATATCAAGAAAGGAATGAACTCAATAATCATTATTATGGTGAATATCACTTGTGCTTTATTCCAATTTTTGCTCAGAATCATCGAGAGTGTAAACAGAAAAGTAAAAATCATTGCAAAGAAGAAATAGACGAATGCTCCAATTAAATGCCAAAGAAATTCAGGTTGCGTGTACACATTCCCCCATAATGAGACGTTAAATAAACCGATGACAGCTATAAGAGCCGTTATTAAGCCTAAACCATTCAATAAATTTCTAAGTCTTGAATGATCCTCTCCACTTTTAGCCCATAAAAGGCGAGTCAGGTAGAGGATATAAGGAGCAAGTAAAACACCTAAAACGATCAGACCAATTTTAAATACTGGTTCGGAACCATTAGGTCCCCATCCTAAACTGCTAACTGGTTGGGTAAAAATGTTCACCGGAACAGTTAGAGAATGTAATATTACTGCTAATAAAAACACGAGTAATCCGAAAATTCCCCCAATAAAAGCCCAATAACTCCCGGGAATTATACCATAAAATTTGTCTAATACATTACCTAACTTATTTTTTACAGATTCCATGAATATAATTGAACTTTTTTATTAATAAAACTTCAATTTTTTATTCTATTTTTGATTTTTTTTAAATTCTAAAAGAAATATATTTAAACCATTACATACTTGAAATATTTAAATCATGTATTTAAGGGTGATCGAATGAGTATATTATTAGATAAGATAAAAGGATTGATCGGAGGTAGTGAACTAGAGTCAATCATAAAAGAGTTCAGCGACACGATCGATGCTGAAAAAAAATTGGTCAAGGAATCAAAAGAGCGAATTAATAGCCTCATTGCTTATTCCAAGGTTGAAACCCCTACCTTACGAGAAGCTATTGAATCATTAGGCAATACATTTGAAAACATTGATCATGCCCGTGAAGAAAAAATAGACCAAATGCTTGAAAAATTTATAGCCCCTCTTAATATCCTTTTAGAAGAATTTAAAAAACTATCAGCTGAAATAAGAGAATCCGAAAAAGCTAAAAAAGATTTAGAGAAATCCAAATCTAAATTATCTAAATTAAAGGCAAAACCTAAAGAAAAATTGAAACCTGGACAAATGGACAATGCAGAAAATGCAGTAAAAGATGCTGAAAAAGAAGTTACAACGAAAGAAAAGGAAGCAAAGGAAGCAAGTGAAGTCTTTAATCGAAAAAAGCTTGAAACCATGAAGGCCGTTTTAGATGATATCATCACCATCGAGAAAGATTTTCATGAAAAAGTAATAGGATTCATGACTAATGCCAAGAAAAAGACAGATGCAATTGATTTAGATGAAAAACCTGCTGAAGTACCAGAATAAATATTATTCTTCTTTTTTTTTACTTTTTAATAAATTGAAATTATGATTATGAAAAAAACTTCAGTGATTTACTCTGAAGGATTGGTTAAAATGTCCATGATCGGACTTAAAAATAATGGAATTGTTAATAATAAGATGGATTGAATGATTCCAAAAATTAAAACATAAGAAAAAGGTTTTTTGTTATCCCAAAGATAAGTCAAAATTAATATGTTGCTAAATTTGTATCTTGTATTAAGAAATCTTTCTTTTTGTTCTAAAAACATTTCTCCAAGATCTTTTCCCTTTATTATTTTATTTTAAAGAACTTGTAGATAGATTTTTAATCTCATCTTAATTTTTAATAATAACTTGCCTAAACCTTTAGTTTGAATAAAATGCATTTTAGCGTCAAGAATGGATTACAATATGTAAAAAATTTTATTTTAAATAACTTCACTAATATTAAAGTTCCTTACTCCGCACAAATTGAACTTACTTTACGTTGTAATGGAAGATGTGCGTTTTGTTCAATTCATCGATTGCCAACATCATTCATTCAAGAAAATAATGAAATGACAACTAAACAGGTGAAAAATATAATATCTTCTATTTCAGACATAGGTATACTCGCTTTATCGTTTACAGGGGGAGAACCTACCTTGAGAAAGGATTTACCAAAATTAATTGAGCATGCTGGCATTAGACATGACCTCATTACAGGACTTGCGACTAATGGATTTTTACTTCCATCTATATTTAAACATGATGATTTAAAGGGTTTAGATTATATCTTGATGTCTTTAGATTATCCTAATGCTGCAATGCATGATGAAATGCGTGGGTTAAAAGTATTTGATAAGGTACTTTCCTCCATTAAAATTGCAAACAAGAGGGATATTAAAGTGATATTAAGCAC
>CAZRIR010000388.1:0-2834 GCA_964600195.1 uncultured archaeon
TTCCGTTATTGGAGCAGGTGTCATGGGTCGTGAAATTGCTCAAGTTGCACTCATGGGTGACTATGAGAGGGTTTTTTTATATAGTAGATCTGTTGAAACGATAAATAAAGCGAAAAAATTCATTGAAAATGGGTTGAATAAAATGAAATCAAAAAATCACATTAAAGAGGAAATTCATGTTAACTCTTTAATGAACAACCTTGTTTTAATTAGAGATATTGAAAAAGCTGTTGAAAATACAGATTATGTTATTGAATCCGTACCAGAAATCATGAAGTTAAAACAAGACATTTTTGATAAATTAGGACAAAATTCTCCCGAACATGCCATCTTAGCAACTAATACCTCAACAATGAGCATAACTGAAATTGCAGAACATTCTGGTAGACCTGATAAAGTTCTTGGAATGCATTTCTTTACACCCATCCCTGTGCTACGTCTTATTGAATTGATTAAAGGGGATACGACTTCCGATGAGACTGTTAATATTGCTTTAGAAGTCGGAAAAAGCCTACCTGCTTTAAAAGGTAAAAGATTTCTTCCTGTAATCCAAAAAGATCGCCCTGGATTTATAGTAAATCGCCTCACGATCACGTGCAATCTTTATATTGATTGGCTCTTGGATCATGCAATGCAAAAAAGTATTCCAATAGAACAGGTTGATGCTGATGCTGGAGACTTGACCTATTTGGGACCTTATGCAAAGATGGATTATTTTGGTCTTGATACCGTTTGCAATACAATGAATTATTTTGCGGAAAAACTCTCTCCCGAGTTCGCTCCTGGGAAAACCCTTTCAAATCTTGTTAGTGAAGGTAAATTAGGAAGAAAAACAGGAGAGGGAATATATAAATGGTCTGACAACAAACCCGAGATGACTAAAGATAAAAAAGCAGGACTTTTTAATCCAGAAATGTACATGGCAATTCAATTAAACGAAGGTTGTCGTCTTTTGGAAGAGGAAGTTGTAACAAACTATAAAATTATTGATGATACAATGTTAGCAGGAATGGACATGCCGGGACCTTTTGGTCCAGGAAAAAGAAATTATGAAAAATGGACAAAAATGTTGGATGATTTTGTTGAAAAGTCTAAAATTCAATATTTAAAACCCTGTGAATTAATGAGAACGGGTGGTTTTCTAAAAATGAAAAATTGAGATAATCTCTCATGTTTTCAAAATCTTGATAAAATTCCAAATAATTCAATTTTTCGATGAAAATATTTATTAAACACTAAATTTTTTGTTAATCATGGTCAAGATGCCCGATAGCAAAGAATTATGATGTGATTGATCATCGCTCATTCCAATAAAGATACTTCACCAAAAACGGGTATAGAAAAAATAATCGATTTCATTAACTCAATTCAAATAAACCATCCAATATCAATCACTGAAGTTGTTGAAAAAACAGAGCTTTCATGGACATATGTTAGGAGAATACTTGAACAATTAAAAAAAGATTATGTTGGGCTAAATTTTGAAAAATCTGGAAGTACATGGATTGCTTGGAAAGATAGGAATAAAATTATGAAAAAGTTGGATGACACATGCGGAGATCTTCTTAAATAAAGTAATCTCTATTTAGAAAAATTGAAAATTTTAAAATTAATACCCCAAGAAATCAGACACGTGGGAACTTTTTGCTAGTTGAACATTATGATAGTTATTTACAATAATAGTCAGGAAATCCAAATATTCTCTTCCTACTTTAACATGCAAGACTTCCTGGAAATGATCAAGTATCCGTTTTGATGTAAACTCTTCACTTTCCTTCAGGTTATTATTAAATTTTACAATTTCGCTCGATAGTTCAAATGCTTTAATGACTTCATTTTTAATTATAATTAAACTTGATTTTGGGTACTCCTCAGATAAAAACTTTTGAATTATAACATTTTCAATTTTTAAATTCTTATTACTAATGATTTTATCTTTATCCTGAATGACTTTATTATTTGAATTGATTACAACAAAATCCTTATATTTTTTTTTTTCTGCTCGATATTCATCTCGATTAAGGATGAGAAAGGTAATACTAAAAGTATCTTTAAAAATGTAATTAAATAAATTGGTTAAATGTTTCTTCACAGTCTCCACATTACTAATATATATTACTTTTTTACTATTAAAGCAACATCGTAGAAGAAAAGTAATAATACTTGCGTGAACATTTATTCTTATAAGATATGTATCGATTAAATCTTTACCAGGGATTTTATCCATATCAATTTGTTGAACTGTGTCCATTTCTGGTAAATCAACTGTAAAATCCGATATGAAAGAATCTCTTACATTAAAATTTTTATCAATATACGCTATAAATGAATGTTCACAGACTAAATCTGAAGATACATTTACTGCCGCAACACCCCTTTTACTATTAATTATGATATTTTCCTCGACTTCTATTATACCATATTTTGAGCAAACCGGACAATTTATTTTAACTTTTACCATGTATAAAACCTATCGTTGAGATAAAAATCATGGTTTTTATTTTTTTTTAATTATATAATTTAAAACATTATAGATAAAACTTCTTTAAAATAAAGTAAATAAAAATAAATGAAAACTTATTCTTTTAAAAAGTGTTTTTTTATGCTTTTTGGAAATACAAATCCCATATAAAAAAATATTGTCGCAATAATTTCAGAGATTCTAGCGATAATCAAAGAAATTTCATCAATCTCCGGAACAATCAAGAGTACTTCAAAAACAATACCAATTGTAAATGTTATGAATGCTATCATAAGAAATTTTCCTTTCAGTCGTATGATTTTTTCAGGTGATTTTAATGACTGAGCGCTAAATATCACCCCCGTTATTGTTA
>CAZRIR010000389.1:0-2830 GCA_964600195.1 uncultured archaeon
GTTGAAATTGCTTGTTGCATTGGTGCTGCTTGTCATAGTGCTCATGGAGATCATCTGCTTCACTGGTTAAAAGATAAATATGGAAATATTCCTATAAATTTTGGAAATAATATTGCCGTTGAGATGCCTCATACTAGGTTAGTTGTAGGAATGAAACCCGAGACTTTAGAGGACTTGGAAACCGCAATGGAGTGGGTTCATTTTACCATAACTCACTTATTAGCTGCCGGTCATACGGGTCAAGAAAGTTCTAATCTTGATTATGAAGCGAAAAGCTTTTTAGCAGGATTAGCTGACTCTGTTGGAATGGAAATCTCTGATGCAGTTCAAATCGCAGCTTATGGATTTCCAGTAGGTGATCCAAATGTTCCAATAGTAGAATTAGGAATGGGAACGATGGATACTTCAAAGGCAACAATACTCATGATCGGACATAATGTTGCCCCTGGAGTTGAATTGGTCGATTACTTAAGAGAAAAAGGTATAGAAGAAAAGGTGGAAGTTGGAGCAATCTGTTGTACTGCTCATGACCTAACAAGATATTACAGTGGCGCTAAAATTGTCGGTTCAATGTCAAGACAATTGCATTTCATTAGATCTGGATTACCTGATGTAGTGATGGTTGATGAACAATGCGTAAATCTGAGAACCTACGAACAAGCTCAGTTAATCGGAGCACCTTATATTGCTACTAATGAAAAAATAATGGGAGGACTTCCAGATAGGACAGAAGATCCAGTAAACGAAATTATTGAAGATCTAGTTAGTGGAAAAACCCCGGGAGTATTAATTCTTGATCCAATTAAAGCCGGAACTGTTGCAGCAGAAACTGCAATTAAAGTCAAGCCAATTAGAGCAGGTAAAAGTGCTGTTCCAGATGAACAGGGATGCATTGATATGGCAATGAATTGTAATGGGTGCGGTAATTGTCAAAGAAACTGTCCAAATGACTTACCCCTTGTTGTGGGAGTAAAACTTGCAAAGGATGGGGATTTCTCAGTTTTAGGCGATTCATTTGATTCATGCTTGGGATGTGGACGATGTGAAGGAGATTGCATGAAAGGAGTATCTCCTCTCACACTAATCATGCATGCTGGAAGAGAAAAAATCAGGAATGAAAAATTTAATTGTAGAGTCGGTAGAGGTCCCATTCAAGATACAGAAATCCGAAATGTTGGAGCCCCTATTGTATTAGGAGAAATTCCTGGAATTGTTGCTATAATTGGATGTGCGAATTATGCCCATGAGATCCAAGAGTTATATAGAATGGCTGAAGAATTCTGTACACGAAATTATATTGTAGTAGTATCTGGATGCGGTGCTATGGATATTGGTTTAGTTAAAGATGAAGAAGGAAAGACACTTTATGATAGATTCCCCGGAAATTTTGATAGGGGTGGATTGGTTAATGTAGGATCTTGTGTATCAAATCCTCACATAACTGGTGCTGCTTGTAAAGTAGCAAATATTTTTGCGCGACGTCCATTAAGAGGAAATTTTGAAGAAATAGCCGATTATATTTTAAATCGTGTTGGTGCCGTTGGAGTAGCTTGGGGTGCAATGAGTCAGAAAGCAGCAAGTATAGCAAGTATGGCTAATGGATTAGGTGTTCCTGCAGTTGTAGGACCTCATGCTGCTGAATATAGACGTTTATATCTTGGTAAGTCCTATGACGAAGAAAATTGGAAAGTTTATAATGCGAGAGATGGTTCTAAAGGGCACTCTATAGGACCTGGACCGGAACATCTATTAACTACAGCGGAATCAATTGAACAAGCAATATGTCTAGTTGCAAAATTAGCAATAAGACCCGCAGATAATTCTAAAGGTAGAATGATCAAATTATCTCATTGGATTGACTTGGAACGAAAATATAAAGGTGTCCAAATTCCAAATGATTTGGAGAAATTTGTTAGAGTCGAAGCTGATGTTCCAATTAGTATGAAAGATGAAATTATGGAATATCTTAAGGAAAAAGGTTGGAAACCAAAAGAAATTGTAGACCCAACCTTGCTCGAAAGAATGTGTCGGACCTAAAATTCTCTTAAATTTTTTTTCTTTTTATTTATTACTTTTTTTATATAAATTTAACTAATAATATTTAAATTAGTTCTTAAATACCTAAATTTCATAATTAACAAAGTATTATTAATGAGAATAAATGGGGAAAAGTAGAGATCTTCTTAAATTATCAAAATTATTGGAACATTGGGCAGGTCATAACACAACTCATAAAGAGAGTTTCTTAAAATGGCGTGATATTGCTCAAGATTATGGTTTAGTTAAAATTGTAGATAACTTGAATAAAGCTATTGAAATGTTGGACAAGAGTTCTGAATATCTAATAGAAGCATCTAAAGAATCATTGAAAAATATTGATGCTGAAAAATAAAAGTGGAAAAATACTATAAAAAGAGATTTATCAGGGGCAATAATTGTTCCTTGAAATAATCAACTTTTTCATAGACTAACTCGGGATTTTCAGAGAGAATCCACAAGAACACGGGGATTTGAAGTTCTGAATATTCAAATAGTTTTTCTCCTCGAATGGTAAAGCCATTTAACGGAAAATCGAGAGAGATTATCTTTTCTCTTATCAAACCAATTGAACTGTGGAAGTTTGAAAGAGTTTGCATGAGCAAAGCCGTGTTATTTACAAGCATTTCATCTATGCTCGTATTGGTATAACTTCCAAAAATCAAGCCATCCATTGAAATCAAGCTTGCTGCTTTTGCCTCAATTGTTCTGGTAAAGTCTTCAAGAATATTTTCAACTATTTCTGAAGTTTCTGATATCCTTTTTAATGCAATGCTAAACATTTGCATGATTG
>CAZRIR010000390.1:0-1383 GCA_964600195.1 uncultured archaeon
GTCTTTATATAGCGTATAAAATCATCCTTCGAGATGACTATAATTAATGATATGAGTCCTGCAATAACGATAAAAATGATTGCAAATATAACCCACGTCCAATCTGGAGTGATTACGCTGACTTCATAAATAGTAAAATAATATTCGGTATCTCCCTCGAAATTCAATAATGTGATTTCCAAATACGTTTCGGAAGTTGATTGATTTACTCTTTCAACGGGATTTATTATTCCCCAAGATTCTTGATCCGACTTTATTAAAGCAAATGAATAGCTTGAATCTGGATTTAATCCATAAAATTCCTTTTTGAAATAATGGATTGTTAAATTTTCTATCGTTTGATTTGAAACTATTTGATAAATGCATCCATAGTTATTCCGTAACTGGTACCCTCCAATCATCGGCTCTTTTGGAGTTTTCGACATTCCAAAATCATTCATGTCTTTTTTCGAGGTAAAATTTAACGAAATTGATTCATTATTTGTAATGAGAAGAGAAATTTGACGGTTATGAATCTGACTTTCATATTCGATGCTAAGATTATTAATCATGACATTCGTGAGTAAGTCAAACTCAATACTATTATTAAAATAATAAGTAACACCTTGATTAGGATTTATTCTAGCATTTTTTTTAAAACCATCAATAAATTCTGGATCTGCTTTAGCAAGATCAATTAAACTAAGAAATGTGAATTGGAAAGAGAGAATTACTAATAAAAAGATACTAAAAATTTTGGCTTTTTTGTATTTCATTCTGATATTTATGACATTTTATCTTTTCTTATTCTGATTAACTAATAAATATAAAAAAAAAAAATAATAAGTTTGGTTATCTCTTTTTCATGTATATCACTATTCCCACAATAGAGACCGCAGCAATAATTCCTACAATAATGGCGATTATGGCTATATAGAACAAGAGATCAGATTCCGGAATTAAGATTGTCCAGTAAGAAAAATGATCTGTTGTTGTAACTAAATAACCATCTTCTATCGTTGTAGGCACAGTCACCCATACATTAGCAGAGTCATCATAGTATGCCCATGAGCCTCCAGCATTTTGGGCTGACGCTTGTATCATTAGTTTGGCTTGAATGAACGAAGTGTTAGCTTGTAAGGAAACGCAAAAGGCTTCTTGATAGAGAAATCGATTCTGGTTCCTTGCAGTATATCTTTCTCCTAAAAGCAATCCAAGTTCAGCTTGTTCTTCCGTGCAGGTCATGTTCATTTCTAAATCTCCCGTCCCTTCAATTTCTATTTCAAAAGCCTTCGCTCCAATTTTTAACGATTCACAAGAGAGAGTGAGATCGCAATCAACAGAGCAATTAATCGTTAATTGAGTCTGATGCTGGTAACGGAAAGTTGTCCGGTTATGTGCTTC
>CAZRIR010000390.1:1483-2824 GCA_964600195.1 uncultured archaeon
GAAGGTGAAAATATACTTATTACAAAACTGATTTAGAAACATTTTAGTCAGTATATATTATTTAGAAAATATTATTAAATATTAATACCATATTAATTTTAATCTATATTTCCATTAAATAGAATTAGAATTTTAACTACCAATAACGTGATAGAAATTGAGTCTTAAAGAATTTACCAAAGAAATATTTACTCGCTATGGTTTTACCGAAGATGACATCAATATTTATGTAGTCTATTTAGGAGTACCAAGAGCAACCATTAGCGAAGTTTACATGGCATTAGAAGAAAAATTTGAATATGAATATGCTCAAATTGAGCAAATCACGGCGAATTTAGTTGAGAAAGGTTTCCTGAAAGAAATTGAAGGAATGATCCCACGATATATTCCCCTTGAACCTTATTTTAATTTGTTTACGGAAGAATCTGCGGGATTTCGGGAAGAGATTAGCAAGATAAAAGATGCGATTTTAGCTGATCAATCGAATAGATTTGAAAAACTGGAAACGATTCAAAATAATAGTCTCACTGAGGTAGACACTGCTGTAAAAAATCAAATCAATGATTTCTTCCAAGATTCTGATACAAAAAATGTAAATAAAAAGGCTCGAATCGAGAGTGCTACTAAAAGATTCACAGACACCTCCAAGCAACTTGAGTCTGCCCTTCATGCTAACATGGAAAAAGATTTTACCGAGTTAAAAACGGATATTGAGCAATTAGATACCGAATTGACTGGTATCAAGGATGCTCAAAATGGTCAATCAAAAACTCTTGAAGCAAATACTCATGGAATTCATGACCAATTAAACGCTAATCTAAAAAGTATTTCAAAATCATTTGTCTCGGATAATGAGGGTGCCATTAACGGTAGAAAATCAAATTTAGAAAAGATCATTGCTGATTTATTATCTGATTTTGGAAATCGTGTAGATGCTTTAGATAGTGAATTAAAAAAGGAATTAGATGAACACGTTGAGAGACATAAAAATATCGCGAATGATCTCAAACCTCGAATGGAACAGATATTAGAAAAATACTTGGAGCGCATGAATAAAGTCGTTGAAGACTTAAAGGATAAAATTTCAAGACTATTGACTGAACATAAAACTCACGTGAAAGGCACGACTGATACCCTTCAGCTTGATCTAAAATCATTGGTCGATGAAAGGCATAGAACATTAATGGAACAAAGCAATACCTTCCGAGAAAATTCAAAAACATTAGTGAATAACTTAATCGAACAAGCAAACAGGTTTTCAGATTTTTCAGAAGACATGGCTGGCAAGGGATTTTTCTGGATGGGTAAAAAGAAGAAATATAAAGCAAGACACGAAATCAC
>CAZRIR010000391.1:0-2818 GCA_964600195.1 uncultured archaeon
TTCAAGAAAGACCTACACTTGAAGGTGCGGGTGTAAGATTAAAGAGAGTATTTGGATTTGATGAAACCTCATATTTAGATCCATTTTTATTATTGGATCATTTTGGCTCTGATAACCCGCGAGATTATTTAGCAGGTTTTCCTTGGCATCCCCATCGTGGTATAGAAACAATTACTTACATGATACGTGGTGAACTTGAACACGGTGACAGTTTAGGAAATGGAGGAATAATTCACAGTGGTGATATTCAATGGATGACCGCTGGTTCAGGAATAATCCATCAAGAAATGCCCCAAAAAACAGAGGGAATGATGGTGGGTTTTCAATTATGGGCAAATTTACCGTCATCACATAAAATGATGGAACCGAGGTATAGAGATATAACAGAATCCATGACACCTATTATAGAAGACAATGATGCTGAGATTAAAATCGTATGTGGCAATTATAATGGAGACATAGGGCCAGTTCAAGATATCATAACAAAACCCCAATATTTTGACATAAAAATGCCATCCAAGTCGGAATTTACTTATCATTTTCCTGAAAAACATACAGTTTTTGCCTATGTTATTGAAGGAACAGGATTTTTTGATGAAAATAAGGATCCCATTAAAAGAAAAGGTCAATTAATACTTTATGATGATGGAAAGGAAATAACAATATTTTCAGAAGATGATTTACGATTTTTATTAGTCTCCGGGAAACCTATAAATGAACCAATCGCATGGGCGGGTCCAATTGTAATGAATACCCAAAAGGAATTAGAAATTGCTTTTAAAGAGTTTAGAGAAGGGACATTTCTAAAAAGTCCAGGTCAAATTAATTTCAATTACTGGAAATAATCAAGCAAATGGAATTTTTGGTAATTAATTTATATAAATTAAACGTTAATTGATATCTTCAGTATTAAATAAGCTCTATTTCATTTATTTTTTATAAATAGTAAAGCTAAGGAATAAAAATACTTCTATCTTCTCGTAAATTATAAAAACTGAAAAAATATTAATGGTGTGATTAAAATGGCTATAGAAGTTTTAAAATTCTTTTCTAAATTTGGAGATACAAGCAAAATTGGTGAAATTAATAATCCTATCCTTGAAGATTTTAGAGAACCATTGATACAATATATTAGTTTTTTAGAATAAAATAATCTCAAAAAAAATAAATAGAATTATTTGGACGTGATATTCTTGTTGAAAGATGGAGATAAAGCACCATCTGATATTGAACTTTTAAATCAAGATGGTGATTTAGTTAAATTATTAGATTATAAAGGAAAAAAACTAGTAGTATATTTTTACCCCAAGGATAATACTCCAGGATGTACAACTGAAGCAAAAAATTTCAGGGATTCTATTAGAGAATATGAGGGGGAAGGGATTAGTATTATTGGAATAAGTGCTGATTCTGTAAAATCACATAAAAATTTCCGAGATAAATATGACCTACCTTTTACTCTTCTTTCCGACCCAAAAAAACAAGCTGCGAAAGCATTTGGCGCTCTAGAAAACGGTAATGTTCGTCGCCGAACTTGGTTAATTAACGAAGATTGGATTATTGAAAAGGTTTATGATTCTGTATCGGCTTCAAACCATAATAACGAGTTGTGTGCATATTATGGTATAAAATTAAATGCGTAAAAATTCTTTTTTTTATATTTTTTAGAATATATTTTTACAAATGTATTTTTAATGTTAAATAGCTAAATTTAGAATTAGAATCCCCGAACCAACCTATAAATAAGAGTTTTCCAACTGGTTTAACTTAATAACTTTGACCTTTAAAATCTAAAAAGAATTCACTATTTAATTATGGAAAAGTAAAAAATGAAAATCCAACGTTAAGTCAAAAAATTATACTGTTTTAACAATTTGCGGTCTTTCTGCTAATATTTCTTGATTCTCGGGATAAAGTAATTTGATTTCTTCATCAGTCAGTATTATATCTGCCGCTGCAGCATTCGACTCAACGTGTTCCAATTTAAACGCTTTTGGAATGGTAATCACGTTTTTATGGTTAATCAACCAAGCAATTGCAATTTGTTGGATTGTTGCATCATGTGCTATTGCGATTTTTTCCAAATTTGTTCTTAATTCGCCTTTTAATGTGGTATATCCACGATGTCCTAACGGACTATATGCAGTCAAGATAATTCCATTGTCTTGATAATATTTCAAGGATTTATGAATATGTTTTTGTTTAGTAATATTTGTATGGAGTTGATTATCAACGAGTTCAGTAGATCTCAAATATGATTGAGCTTCTTTAAATTGCTCTACAGAAAAATTGCTGACTCCGATATATCTTGTCTTCCCTTCTTTATAAAGTTGTTCCAGTACTTCCATTTCCCTTTTAATAGGAATATACCAACTAGGCCAATGAATTAAATACAAGTCAAAATATTTTAGACCTAAACGCTTTAAGCTATTATTAGCAGCTTTTAACATGGATCGTTTGCTTATATGTATTGGGAATAATTTACTCGTTATAAAAAGGAAATCTCGAGGATATTCTTTAGCAACTTCACCAACTATTTTTTCTGAGGTACCATAACCGTAAAATTCTGCCGTGTCTATGTGAGTCATTCCGAGTTCAATACCCTTACGAAGGGATTCTTTCCATTGTTCATAATATTCTTTACTTCTAAATTTATTAATCCCCCATGTACCTTGTCCGATAATGGGGATTTTTTCCTTGGTTTTTCCAAGTTCTACTACTCTCATAAGGTACGTAGATTTTGTGTGAATTTAAAATTTATACTTTAGATTTATTCAATATCTTATTTTATTTGGTTTTTAAAGAATACGATTCTAAT
>CAZRIR010000392.1:0-2808 GCA_964600195.1 uncultured archaeon
TAATGAACCATAACCATTTACGATTCTATAACCCTTGCTAAGCAACATTTTAATCATTTCACCGAAATCAATATCTAAAGTATTTTTCATTGTTGATACTGTATTGGACTCATATCCTTTTTCAGGAAACATTTCAAGATTAATATCACGTGCCCATATTCTTGTTCTCTTCCCGAGTTGTTCATGTCTTTTAAATCTGTTTTCAAGTCCTTCTTGATTAAAGAAATAATCTAATTGTGCTACCAATCCCCTGATTTGTGGAATGGGTGGGGTATTTGGAGTTTGATTCACCTTGTTTTTCTTCTTTAGTCCGAGAAAATCAAAATATAATCCTCTATTTCTAACTTGATTTGCTTTTTCAAGAGCTTCTTCTGATATGGAAGCTACTGCCAAGCCGGGCGGTAATGCAAAACACTTTTGAACCGATGCTAAACAAACATCAATATTAAGTTTGTCAACTTCAATTTTTACTCCTGCCATTGAAGAAGTTGCATCAATGCACACCAAAGCACCATGATCCTTGATAATTGGAACAAGCTCATCCACGGGGTTATAAACTCCTGTTGAGGTCTCATTAGATTGGAGAAATACGACAGAATATTTGTCCTTTAATAATTCTTCTTGAAGAACATCTGTTTTCAATGCTTTTCCCCATTCTATCTCTTTTTTTATAGCATTTTTCCCATTTAATACCCCCGCCTCATACCATCGATCACCAAAAGCACCAATTGATAAAAATAAAGCCTTTTCATCATCTTTGATGAGATTCCGAACACACGCTTCCATGATTCCTGTGGCACTGGAAGTGAAAAGCATGCATTCATTTTTAGTATACAATACTTTTTGTAATCCTTCTATAGCAATTTGATGCATTTCGGAATAAGGTTTCGATCTATGGGTATCATTTGGCTTGCCCATCTCAATTAAAACCCGTTCGGGTACTTCAACAGGACCTGGTGTGAATAATTTTATTTGAGAGCCTTTTTCTTTATTAAAATGAACTTCAGACATGATAAATTCATGAAAATAAAAGAATCAAGGAATAAATATTTTATCTAGAACATGAGAATTCCATATTTTTTAAAATTTTAAGAACCATTTGAAAATCTTCCATTTAAAAAGTCAAAATTATAGTCAGTTTCTCTTATTACATTCAAATTTGTAATATATTGAAATAATTTTATTATTATTTTTTGAGAGTCTTCTCTCAAATTAATTACTACAAAAGAAGGTATTCCACTTGCTAAAAAGCTCCAAGCTCCGGTTGAACTTCCAGGATTTATGAGTAAGATTCCATTACCTGTTAGAAATATCTCTTCCATGTGGGTATGTCCAGAAATAAGAATATTATATTTCTTTTCGAGGGCAAGTGCTTCTAATTTCAATATATCCCCGCGAGGTTCGATTTGAGCACCATGTGTTAAACCCAGAACGAGATTATTATCACTTAAGATCTTGAATTTTAGCTCTTGATATAAAGGATCATTAGTATCTCCTCCATAGTAATCCATGTTACCTATAACTTTATAAAATCCCTTTTTTGATTTCGACTTTAAATATTCAATTAAATCTGGGGCTTTTATGACATCTCCCGTGAATAAAACTATATCAAATAGATCATTAGACGTTAATTCATTTATTTTATTAGTAAGTTCATGGGGAAGAGATTTTGCTCTTCGAGGAATATGAGAATCTCCCAAAACAAGAATTTTAGTCATCTTCTTGATAAAATCCTTTATTTTTTTTATTAATTATAAGATTTCAATTTTTTTAATCAAATTTTTCTCTTATTGGTTTAATTAATTGATCTAAATGTTCAATAACCGCAGGTTTCAAATCTGGAGGATTCAATTTTCCTTCATTATAATCCTTTTCAAGATCACTATAAGAAGAATATTCAACATCTCCACCATACTTTTCAGGTCTTTTTATTGAGAATTCGTCAAACCGCTCAAAAATGATATATTTACAATACTCTAAAATAGGATTTTCCTTTATTATTTTTGGGGGGCAATAAGCTTTATTTATCTTACGTTTTATATCATTCTGAGAATCAAGCATGAAGATTGCAGAATCTGGATTGGATTTTGACATTTTTAATTCAATAATTCTATCAACACCAGATAAACTACTATCAGGGGGTTTGGTTAATCCCATTAGCATGTGATGATGGATTGAAATCGGTTTTGGTCTATCAAGAGTTTTAGCAACTTCTCTTGCTAACATATTTACTTTTCTTTGGTCAAGTCCTAGCTGACAAATATCTACCTTAAGATAAAAAATATCAGCAGCCTGCATCAATGGATACAGAATTTGGGAAGCATATAATTTATCTGATTCATTACGCCCCATTATCTGTGTACAACGTTTAACTCTTTTTAACGTGCTATTAATTGAAATTTTTAAAACAAGTTCCCAATACGAAGGATCTTTTACTATATCAGAAGCATAGATGAATTCTACATTTTTTAGGTCCATTTCACAAGCTTTCCATACATCGATAAAAGTATCTCCTACTTCCTTTATTTTATCAAGATCTCCTCCGAATTTTTGATTCGCAGCAGCATGCCAATCAGCCACTAAGAATTTGAATTTTATTCCCGTTTTTATCAATTTGTTTACATTAATAGCTCTTAAAAGACCTTGAGCAATATGTATGGTTCCTGAGGGTTCAAATCCATCATAAGCGTATATTTCCTTTTTATTATCAGTCTTCCATTGGAGCATTTTTTTTAGTTCTTCTTCTTCTATTATTTCTTCTCCAACTTCCTTCAGAAGACTCATCTTTTGATCTATAGATAATTTCAT
>CAZRIR010000393.1:0-2802 GCA_964600195.1 uncultured archaeon
TAAATATCTCTTAAATAAATCTGCATTGCTTCCGAGATCAATTTAGTTTGCTCTCTTTGTAAGCCATTTATTACAGCTCTAAGTGGCCATATAGATTTTCTCAGAATAATAATTTGTCTCTTTAGATTATATATAGATTGCAATATTTCCACATCAGGGTCAGCTACCAATTGATCTTCTATGTCCTCCATGATCTCACCTAATTTATCTTCCAATATGAAATAATTATCAATTACAACATCTAATAATGCATAAAGTAGGTAATCTGCGTCCATTGATCGAATACGTCCTTTAAGCTTTTGAATTCTCTCAATTATAGGATTGAATAACTTTGATGCTCTTTCTTGGATAGATATGACAAATTGAGCCCCTAAAATTAAAGAAATTTGTTCAGTGATAAATAATTCATCTTTCTCGTCCCAAATGAGTTGCTTTATGATGATAAAAATATATTCACGATAATCTTCAAACTTTGGACGCTGTATTGGATTTACTATATCTTCTAAAACGAGTGGATGAAGATCAAATGCATTACCAAGATTTTCGATTAAATCTGTTTGCAAACTTCCTTCTATATTTATCCATCTGATAACATCTTTTTCAATTTTTTCAAGATTCTCAGGTAAAGATTGAGATTCAATAATCTTATAATCATCTTTATTATAATCAATTATTTGTATCTTAAATGGACGTTTTTTTTCCTCTAAAGTTGGAACAAGTGTCCCTGGAGGTAACCCTATTGTTTCGGTTATATCTTTTTTTTTTTTCAGTACCATTTTTTTTGCCAAAAAAATCACTGATATATTTCTATAGTTAATTTAAGATATTTCTTCATATCTATAATAAATTAATTTATAAATTTTATAATAAATCAAGAATTTTAGCTTTTTTAATACATTTTTTAACGCCAAAGTTTAGTATGGTTTTAATCTTGCTCTCTCATTCATTAATTCAGCTAATTCTTTTTTCAAATTAGATAATTTTATTTGATTATTCTTAATTTTCTCTTTTTTATCAATAATTCTTTTCTTGGCTTCATTTAATGTATTATTTTGATCTTGATATTTTATCTCAAGTTTTTTAAGCTTTTGTTCCTGCACTGCTCCTCTCGCTGCTCTTACATAAGTTAATATTCTCTTTCCTAATTTGTTTCTTTCCTTAGATATTCTCATTTTATTTCCCGCAATTTTTAATCTCAAATCTGCGATTCTTTTTTCTACTCCACCTATTTTAATATGAAGCTCTGCCATCCTAAGTTGAACCTTCGCTATATTTTCATCATATAGCGCTAATTTTTTTTCTTTAATTAGCTGCTCCTCTGATAAATTCAAAATTGTTAAATCTTTTATTTTCAGCTCAATTAGTTTAAGATTTTTTTCCTTTAATTTTAATGATAATTCTGATAATTTCACTTGATTTTGCGCTAAATTCTCTCTAGATTTTGCTCTTTTAATTTCTGTATTTGCAATCAATCTCTCTAATTCTGCGACCTCTCTCTCCTCTTTCGCAATTGCTAAATTCTTATTCCCTATTTTTTCTATATTATCAATATTTGCCATTTTAATGATATTTAAATTCAGACTTTATTTTTAAATTAAATTTAAGTTAGATTATAATTTAAATTTTAATGCAATGAGCATGTTGAAATATATGAAGAGTTAGAGAACTAAAGTTTTTCTCATGATTCATTTTTTTTTTCTTCATTTTCTAGTGATTGTACTTCTGATATATCCATATCTATTAATTTTTCAATTCTTTTAATATAGCGTCTGATTGATTGTAATTTTTGGTTAATATCAATTTCTTTTTTGAAGAACAATGCGATATTGCTTTCTTCCCCAAGCTTTAAAATAATTACGGATATTTTATCAGTTTCAAAAATTAACTTCTTATAATTATTATAATCAAAACTACATGTTTCATATATCCTATGAAATTGATTCACGGCTTCTGCTAGATGCTCTCCTAATTTTGGTACGTTATAATGTTGATCAAAAGTACATTGAAAGACCATGCCGTTATTATAAAACATGACTATATGTTCAACTTCAGGTAATACTTCTTTAATTCTTTTTACACTTCTGAGAACCATTTCTTTCACTTTATTATTAATAATTTGGTTTTATTTGTAAATCTGTAAATCTTTCCTCTCAATACATTGGGTCCTTTTTTATACATTAGAAATGTAATCAATATTGTTAGTAAAATGATTAACATTATATACAATCCCAATAGAAATTCAAACATGAATGTTATTATAAGTGATACAATTGCCAATTGATAGATGGTAGTAATAAATCCAAGTTTAAAAAATTGTTTAAAACTAATTGGACGTTTATTTTTTTCAGCAAGATTTACAACTAGGATATTATCTCCTAATGGTGTCAGATTATCACCCCAATTTGCTCCAATGGCAAGACTATAAAAAGTTTGATTATGATATATGCTTAAAGCTCCAGAAGGGAAATTTCCTATAATAGGAATTAAAACCTTTGTAATTGGAATATTATCTATCGCACTACTTAAAAATGCTGAAATCCATAATATTACAAGAATTTGAACCAAAAAATTTCCGCCCCCAATATTAGATAATGCTGAACCCAAAAATTCCGCAATTCCAAGAATCTCGAATGAACCTGCTAAAACAAAAATACCAAGCAAATAAAGTAATAATTCAAAATCGATATTGGAAAACATGACTTTTGAGTCTATTCTAGTTAGTAAAATAAGGATTAATGCCACGGTTAAAGCGATTATACCTGGACTAATGAATTGAGATGGTATTATTACGAATAAGAACAA
>CAZRIR010000394.1:0-2800 GCA_964600195.1 uncultured archaeon
TCTTTAAAATTAATTTCAAGTTCATCTCCAGTATTAAAATCTTTAATCTTATCAAATTCTAATATTGGCAATCCAATATTAATTGCATTCCGGAAAAAGATGCGGGCAAATGAGGGTGCTATAATACATTTAATTCCTGCCGTTTTCAAGGCGAGAGGTGCTTGTTCCCTACTCGAACCACTACCAAAATTAGATCCCGCGACCATAATCGAGAGATCTGAATCTTTTATTTTGTGATTAAAATCGGGATCTAAATCTTCCATGCAATGTTCTGCCAAGAATTTTGGCGTTGAATCCACTAAATATCTAGCAGGAATTATTAAATCAGTATTGATATTGTTTTGTTCATATTTTATTACTTTTCCTTTCAAATTTTTTCACTCACAATAGATATATTGGATTATATTACAGATAGGAGGGTGAAGTTATATAACCCTTTATTGCGGAAGCCGCGGCAATAGCAGGGCCTGAGAGATATACTTCACTCTCTACATGACCCATCCTTCCAACAAAATTACGGTTGGTTGTTGAAATTGCTCTCTCTCCAGCAGCAAGGATTCCCATAAATCCTCCCAAACATGGACCACAAGTAGGGGTGGATATTATGACTCCCGCATCCAGAAAAATTTCAAAAAGCCCTTCTTTAAGAGCCTCAAGATATATTTTTGGAGTTCCAGGTATTAGAATGCAGCGAACATGGGGTGCAATCTTTTGACCTTTTAATATTTTTGCAGCAACACGCAAGTCTTCCAGACGACCATTTGTACATGAACCTATAACCGATTGATCGATTTCTATTCTCATTCCATCTACTTCCGAGATTGGTTTAGCATTTTCAGGCAGATGTGGTAAGGAAACTTGAGGTTCCAATTTAGAGCAATCGAATTCAATTGTATCGACATATTCTGCATCCTTGTCACTTTCATATTTCTTATAATTTCCAATATTTTTTTGCTCTAAAAATGCTTCAGTAATCTTGTCTGGTGCAATTATTCCATTTTTACCTCCAGCCTCTATTGCCATGTTACACATTGTAAATCGACTTGCCATCGAGAGGTTATCTATAACTTCTCCAGTAAATTCCATTGCTTTATAAGTAGCCCCATCGACACCAATCTGACCAATGGTATATAAGATGAGATCCTTTCCCGAAACATATTCATTTAATTTCCCAGAAAAGATGAATTTTATAGATTGAGGTATTTTAAACCAGCATTTTCCTATTGCCATGGCAACGCCTAGATCCGTTGATCCTACACCTGTAGAAAAAGCTCCAAGAGCTCCATACGTACATGTGTGAGAATCAGCGCCAATAAAGACTTCTCCAGGTAAAGTTAATCCCTGCTCAGGAACAAGACAATGCTCTATTCCAACTCTTCCCTGCTCAAAATAATTCTCAATATGATAATCATTAGCAAATTCTCTTAAAAGCTTGCATTGCTCTGCAGAAGCCACATCTTTATTAGGAGCAAAATGATCAGGTGTTAGTATTATTTTTTTATTATCAAATACACCAAGTTCGGTACCTTCAATGATTTCTTTGAATACTTTTATAGAAATTGGTGCGGTTATGTCATTAGCTAAACATTTATCTATTTTAGCAAGGATAAAATCACCTGCCAACACGTTTTTATCAGTGCAGTGATCTTTAAGAATTTTTTCTGTTATTGTTAAACCCATGTATCAAAACCTTTCGAAAATTATCATCTAAAAGTCTTTTTATTAACGAATTTAACATGTGATATTATAAAATCTTAACGCTTTTAATCGTCAAAACAAGAATTAAAATTCCACATGAGAGAAACGTGAACTATAAATTGAAAATACTATAGAAGAATTTATAATAACAATTGAATTAAAAGATATCATGCCAAGCATAGCTCATCTTATCCTGGGAGGGTTTTTTGGTTTAAGTCTATACTTTATCAGTGATAAAAAATTTTCAAAAACTCACGTGTTTATCTTATTTTTAAATAATTATCTTGGTCCGGATGTAGGATGGGTAATAGGGCTGGGTAGATATTCTCATACCATCGTATTTTGGCCCATTTTTGCTTTATTTCTAACATTTTTTTATCATTATTTTACCAGATTTTCGCTAAAAATAGACGGGATTAAACATATTGAATTAATTGAACTTGATAAACATAAATTAAAATACATTAATACCTACTTTTTGGTATTAGCAGGAGGAATAATGCATATATACTTGGATAGTTTAATAAATTATGGAGGAATTTTTCGTGTGATCCCCGAAATATCAAATTTTAATGGTATCAATTGGTATCTTGAGGATTTCATGAAATTATGGGAAACGGGCTTTTTAGCCATTAATCCAGTAATCGCATTGATAATAGGAGTTTTGTTTATTTTTGGATTTGTTTTCATATTCGTTGGATTTCTGAAATTTCTATCGTTAAAAGGATTTATCATGGTTTTAGTCTATATTTCAAGCTTTATTGTATTGTTTTTTCTGTTAGGTTCAATTTCGACTGGAGAGCATTCAGATGTAGGAGCTATCATCTATGCAGGATTATTTTTATTAAGTCCATTAATTTTATGTACATTATCTATTAGAGATTTCAAATCTATTAAGGAGATTAGGATAAAGATTTTCAAATCCAGTAATAGAAAATTATTCATCCTTTCAATAATGTTTATCCTTGTTGGCATTATTGGATTTGTTCTATCTGTTATTGGATTTGTTTTTAATAATATTCTTGTGAAATTCATCATTGAGAATTACGGTACTGACTTGCCAATTACGATTGGAGAACCCGAAATTTCTTTATTTACTTTC
>CAZRIR010000395.1:0-2798 GCA_964600195.1 uncultured archaeon
AGAAGAAATAATAACTCGTTGTAGTTATCAAAAATTATTTAATGCGTTATAAATAATTTCTATAAGTTTTCCAAAAGAATAACTAATTATGATATGACTAATGGAATCCAAAAAAAAAGAAAATTTTTCCTTCCCAGATGGAACCGTTCAATCAACAATGTTAGCAACTTTATGGTCGCGAGTAATTTATGCACAAAAATACCCCGATTATTTTGAGGATCAAAAAGCATTAGAAATATTTAATAAAATGGATGGAAAGTTTTCTAAAATGGAGGAATTAATTGATGATATCACTGCACTTGGCGTGCTTGCAAGAGCAAAAGATTTTGACTCTTGTTTTAAAAAATATTTGGAAAAATATCCTGAATCCACTGTTGTAAATTTAGGATGTGGTTTGGATACTACTTTTTTCAGGGTAGATAATGGTAAAATCAAGTGGTACGACTTGGACTTACCAGAAGTGATAGAATATCGTAAACGATTCATTAGTGAATCCGATCGAAATAAATTCATTGCTAAACTCGCTCTTGATTTTAGCTGGTTTGATGATGTGGAATTTGATTCAGAGAAAGGCATTTTTTTCATGGCAGGAGGTTTAATCTATTATTTTTCCGAAGACCAAATCAGTGAATTATTCATAAAAATGGCAGATTACTTCACTGGCGGAGAAATGATATTTGATATCTTCTCGAGTTTGATGTTAAAACTTTCAGATAAGGAATTAGATAAGTATTTAAAACAAGGAAAACTCATGAGAAAGGATGAATGGGCACTTTATGAAACAAGTGTGGACAAACCAGAAAAATACTTCTCATCAATATCAAACAAGCTTAAAGTCATTGATATACGAGTTATCGGACATGATCTTCCCCCTAAATTGAATCTGAGTAAAAAAGTAATGTTAAAAATCAAGATTGCCATATTTCTAAAAGTCATGAAAGTAGTCCATTTACGATTTTTACCCTAGAAGTCCTTTCAATTTATGAAAAATTAAAATCTTTAAATCTTATGGGAGATAGTTCAATTATCTCGATATTCACTGTATTAAAATAGAGTGATATATTGGAAACTATTTTGTCATCCTGAGTGTAATTAATTCCTACTTTTTATTTATTTTAAAATTTATAAATTCATACCATTATCAATTGTATAAAGCTACTCCTGATATTTTATGTTCTTGAACTTGTTCAATTATCCAATCACCGATTAACTTCAATGCTTCAGGAGCCATAGTTTCATCAATTTGTGCATATTCACTCACGCTTCCTGTTTTTGCTGTTTGAAAGATATGATTTAATCCAGGTATTTCAATTGTTTTATAATTCAAATTACCACCTTCTTTTAATGCATGATTAATAGCAGTCAAGTTTTCTTTTGGGGGAACTTGAAGATCTTTTCCTCCATTGAGCGCAAGAACTGGACATTTTACATTACTTAAGGCAATTTTTGGATTATAGGTCAAGAAATCGCGAAACCACGGGGATAAAACATGCTTAATTTGAGAATCTATTGAATTTTGAGATGTAAAAGGCATGTTTTTATCCTTTAAATCTTTTAATTCATCATTTATAGCTTGTCTTATCTTGATTTCAGCCTGTTTTATATTCTTTTCATTTTTTATTATAGAAAACATTATCTCCTGAATTTTTCTTTCTTTTTTAATAATATGCTCATCTAGATTTTCTGCCCTTGCAATTAATTCAGCTTGCTTGTAAAGAATTTCTTCCAATGTTAATCCAGGACCAGCCATTAGAACAATAAACGCAACATCGGGATTATCAATTGCGACTATTGGAGCAATAACACCACCTTCACTATGCCCAATTAACCCTATTTTTTCATAATCGATTTCTTTCCGTGTTCTTAAATACTTAATTCCACTCTTGACGTCGCTCGCATAATCCGAATTAGTAGATTCAAAATAATTTCCTGTAGAATCACCAACTCCACGATCATCCACTCTTAATACCGCTATGCCCCTTCTCGTCAAATAATCAGCAAGAACTAAAAATGGTTTATGTCCAAATGCTGTTTCATTACGATCTAAAGCACCAGATCCTGAAATTAAAATAACAGCTGGAGATGGAAGATCTTGAGCAGGTATTGTTAGGGTACCTCCTAATGTGATATTAGCCGACCTATTTTGATAGCTGACATCATCTACTAAATATGGGAAAGGGGCATGTGGTTCTTGGGGACGGGTTTTTTCAAGTATATTTTCACCCCTCTTTAATCTGATCTTAAATTCCTGGTTTCCTTGTTTCCACTCACCGAATATAGAGTCATTTGAATTATCAAACTTTCCTGCAAAACTTCCGGCAATATTAGTGAATTCTATGCTTAAATCCGGACTTATATACTTGATAGAATTAGCAGGAATGGTACTTCCTTGACTAATTAATGATGCCTTTAATGTTGCTTTATTATCTTCATTAATAGTAAAAACGAGAGGTAATTCTATATTACCAATTTTAAGCATGCTTTCCCAGTTTCCAATTATATCCTTCTTTGTATTATAAACCATATTATACTCTGTTCTTAATCCATTTAAAAACATTTGCCTTATAGTTCTTAGTCCGGTTAAAAACATCTAAAAATGGATAAAAAACATTAACTAGTAATTGTATATCTTTTCAACTATTTAGTTAAAATGAAGATTGTAATATTCGGTACAGGATCAGCAAGAATTTTTGCCCCCCAATGAACTTGGTTTTTCGATGGCAGTTTGTTGAGCATTATAAGAAGTGTTTGAAATTGGCAAATCGTTAATGAAAAATAATTTTAGCATTTCTATATAA
>CAZRIR010000396.1:0-2788 GCA_964600195.1 uncultured archaeon
TACGGTTTTAAACTCCCTTATTATTTTCGATTATTTCGTAGGGATAGAACAAAAACGATCGAAAAGAAGCCAACCAACACAAAATCAAACATACCTATACCATATAACTATGAAAAAAAGTTTAGTAAACCATTAATTCGTAAATGTCCAAGTTGCGGGATGACAATTGCTAGTTTTGTTAAAAAATGTCCTCAATGTGGCACTGTCATTATGGGTTAAGGTTTAAATCTTCTTAAAACTACTTATGATTCAAATTCATAACTTTTAAAATTAAAATAAAAGAAAAAAGGAAATAGTTAACTCATTTTTTCATACGTATTGTATCTTTAGTTATTTTTTATTTTTCGAGCTCTTGCACCTAAAACTACAAACAATACCATGTGAGCAATAATTCCAATTATTATTCCACCAAAAAGGAATAAAGGATTTGCCGTACCAGTCACTCCCAATGCAATTAATACAAATAATCCTAATGGAATATTTCCGAATGTACTGACAATAACTCCAGGATTATATCGTTTAAATCGAATAGTAGCCCCTAAATGAATGAATCCATTAAATGCTACTAAAGTCATCAATATCGTAGGAAATACTATTGCTAATTCTCCAAAAATTGCTACTTTACCCAATATGATTAGGACAGGTGTGAGAGTCCAGATGAATCCAATATTTATGAAGAAAGCTCTTTTTTCCGTTAAAACTTCTTCTCCAGAAGAATTTTCTCCGAGTAAGATTTTGTTTAAATCCTCTTTAAATCCTCCAGGATATACATATTCCTCGTATTGATGGATCATATAAAGGGGTAAACTAAACCAATAAAACCATTCAAAACTCCCGATAGGTGCATATGAATTTACAAAAAGCATTAGAAGAATAAAAATAGCACAGACTATTCCTATCCTTGGCCAATTGGCATACCAAAAATTCTTTTCACTCATTTTTTTATAGAAGAAATATTTGTAAATTGGTTTTATTAATAATTTGGGAAATTTAAAGTTTTTGAGTAATGCTCCGTTAATCGTTGTTTATAAATAATTAAAATCCTTGTTTACAAATAATCTTTCAAAAATGTAGTTTTTTACGGTTTGAACCATTCAAAGAAGTAATAACTGCAGGTTAGCGGATTAGCAATTACAAATTTTTTCCTTACGGATGTTGCTAACCTTCCTGCTCTGACCATGTCAATAGCAGATATACGTGAATCATTTGGTTGAACATGTACTATGAATGATGAATGTTCCAATCCCGGTCCTTTCTTATATACCACAAAATCAGCACCAAATTTTAATCCTGGACGTGGAATATACCCCTTTTCTCGCAGGTCCTTGTATATAGTATATTTATCTTCAAATTTATGATGCTTTTTTTTTGCAAACTCGTAGAATTCCTCTGAAGATAAGTATTTTTCGGATTTTACATCAAAAATCGTTATTTTATCTTTAGATATTAAAAAATAAGCTTCAATCAAGGATAATTCTGAAGGGCGTTTAAAAAATTCTAATCGTGGTTTTGCAATACCTAAAGGACTGCCAAAAAAATTATATTTTACATAAAGATATGAAGCATGAACTGGATCGAATACAATAACTCTTGAATTGATCAATTTCGTGTGAATCCTCTCAATAGTCACAAAAATATCGGGAATTTCCATTTCATTTAGAGTATCTATTTCACTTTATTTATTTGCCATTATATGATCTAAAATTGGAGATGGTTTTTAAATGTCTTTTAAATAATATTTCTAATAAATCGCAAGTAGAACAATATTCTTATCTTGAATAATAATCTTAAAAATGAAATCTGAATAGTTTTGAAATAAATATTTAAATTTGAATATGATATTTTATCTTAGAATAATAATAAGTTGATTTGTTAAAATGATAGTAAGAAAAGCAAGATTAGCAGGAAGTTGGTATTCTTCTTCAAAAAGCGATTTAACACGCGAAATTGAAAAATGTTTTTTAGATAAAGAATTTGGACCTGGAGAACTTCCAAAACCATCAAATAACAATAAAAGGAATGTAATTGGAGGAGTTTCTCCTCATGCAGGATATCGTTTTTCTGGACCTTGTGCAGCTCATACATATTACAGTCTATTTAAAGAGAAGATTCCTGATACTGTAATTGTTATTGGATTTTATCATCGAGATTTTGGCCCAGATGCGATATTAGAGCAAGGAGAGTGGGAAACCCCCTTAGGAAATTTGGAAATTGATTCTGACTTTACTCGAGAATTATTAGGTTTTAGTCAAAATATCGTCTCAAATAATGATGTATTCTTGAAAACTTCTGAAAACAGTATTGAACTCCAAATGCCTTTTATTAAATATAGCACAGGAGAAAACGGGACAAAAATTGTTCCTATAAAAATAACTTCTCATGATCTTAAAGACTTGGATAAAATAGCTACTGATATCGCAGATACAATTAAGAAAATTGATAAAGACATTGTAATTGTAGCATCATCAGATATGTCACATTATAATGTTTTCAATGAAAATGATTTGAAAGTCCTAAAAGAAATTGATAATTTAGAAATAGAACAATTTTTAACACTCAATGCGACCGAATTTATTGATCCTCATACCCATATAGATAAGAACTTATACAAAACTTTTGGAAGTTCTGAACGAGCAACAGTATGTGGACGTCATACAATCACGACATTAATGTTAGCATGCAATAAATTGAATGCAAAAAGAGCAGATCTCAGAAGATATTATGCCAGTAAGGATATTTATTCAACGGGAGATTCTTGGACCGTAGGTTATTTCTCGGGGATAATTAG
>CAZRIR010000397.1:0-2787 GCA_964600195.1 uncultured archaeon
ATGTCCTTTTCTTGAAATTGGCGTATGCTTCTCCGATCTTTTATAAAATTTAGCAATACTTCTGGTTCTATCATGATTTATAATTACAATTTTTTTATAATTCTTGAATGTAAATGCTAGATAATAGTTAAATAAAAATAATCATCGAAATATTATATCATTTGACATTTAGTTTTATTCATGCTAATTTTTGATAAATCATGAAAATTGAAGATTTAACTGATCAAAATTTGAGGAAAGGTTAATACAAAAGTACTTCCCTTAGTATAATCATTGGGAATCCTATTTTTGACCTCAATATTGGCGTTATAATCTTTTATTATTGAACTGACCAAGAAAAGACCCAAGCCAGTTCCACTCACACTCGTGTCCTTTTCATCATTTCGCTTAAAAATAATCTCTTTTTTATAATCGGGGATTCCTGGACCGTTATCACTGAATTCAATTTGAATCTTTTTTTCCTTGTTTTCTTTCACGTTAATCGAAATCATGACATTTTTTTTCGGATTGTGTTGAATTGCATTAATAATGACATTCTCAAAAACATCCGTTATTAATTCATCTGCCTTGATGTAAAATTGGTCAGATTCAGAATCTAGTGAAATATTGATATCTTTCTCATTAGAATAGGTTTGAGTGATCTTGATCGCTTCATTTATGAACTTGATGAGATTGATTTTCATTAGAGGTCTTTTAGAATCTTCAAGCTCAGAAAATTTTTTAACATTTTTTACTAAATTCGAACCTCTCAAAACTTGTTGCTTGCATTCATCTAATAACTCTTCAATTATCTCAAGATTTTTACTATTTTTAATACCAATCTTACAGAGTTCTATTGAAGACAAAATGCCTTGCAAAATATTGCGCGTGTCATGAGCAAAGATATCTTTATAAAAATTTTCTCTTTTGTAAGCTATACGGTATTTTTTTTCAGATTCTTTTAATTTATGTTCAGCAACAATTTTATCAGTTATGTCCTCATAAATTATCCGGATATGTTGAACACCATTAATTTCTATAAGTGAAACGTTCGGATTTACCCAAAATGAAGTTCCATCTTTGGTTTTTAAAGGTAAAACAATAGGTTTCATTTTTTTACCACTAGCATATTGCTTTAATCTATGGTTTAAATAGGGTATCATGTGTGGTTCATAGAGAGGCAATTCAAGGAAACTATTCCCGATCACTTCATTTCTTTTAAATCCTAGCTTTGATGTTGCTGTTTCATTTACATCAACAATAATCCCCTCTAAATTTAATAAAACTATTGAATAAGGAGAATTATTAAATAAATTTCTATATCTCTTTTCAGATTCAATTAATTTCTGTTCAGTTTCTTTTAGATCTGTTATATCAATATTTACTCCTAAAATACCTGAAATTTCGTTTTCAGTTTTAATGGGAGAAATTATATTAAAAATGAATGTTTTCTTATTATTTATAGGAAAACATACTTCTTCTTTGATAACTTCACCAGAAAGAGCTTTCATGTTGTTATTTTTCCATATTTTTAGTGTTTCTTCACCTGCTACATCTTCAGGTTTTTTACCTATAATATTACCCCAATGTTCAATGCATACCGTATTTTGCATGAAGTAACGTTCATTTTTATCCAGAGCAAAAAAATCAAAAGGTAAACTTTCAATAGCAGTGCGAAACCTTGATTCGGATTCTTTTAATAAATCTTCAGCCTTTTTCTTATCAGTGATATCTTGCCCGAAAGCTATGATTGCTTTAATCTCGCCTTTAGATTTATAAGGAATTCCATGTATCTCTAAAATTTTTTCCGAACCATTCACATCATTTATTCTATATATATTAGATCTTATCGTTTTTCCAAATTTTCTTATCTCTTCAATTGAATTAATCGCTTGAGATAAATCTTCTTTTCTAATAAATTCTCTGATTGATTTATTAATTACATCTTCTCTTTTATATCCAAATGTATCCAATATAATTTCATTTACATCAATAATGATTCCTTCAAGATCATAGACAAATATATTTTGGAATGAATTCTCAAATATTACCTTAAATTTTTCTCTTATTTCGGTTCTAACGTTATCCATGATTTTAAAACTCTTGATGTATTGTATAAATTTTAGATTTGTTAATATTTAAAATTATTAATATATTAAATTAGATTCTTTTAAAATAATTTTGTAAGATTATCCAAAAAATCAAATTTTATGCTAAGGAATGTGGTTTTTTAAAAAATTATATAGTGCTTTCAGGATGAATTTTTATTGGTATAATAATCTGATTCAAAATTAGGATAAAATCTTTTCTTTCTACCATCTTTTCGTATAATTATTAGATCTAATTCAACTAATTTAGATGTGTGGTAATAAATAGTCTTGTGATCAACGTTCATTCTTTTCTTGATAACACTATTCCATATTCCAGGTTCATTTTCTATTAATTCGAGAATTTGCAATGTTAATTTGCTTTTTTGTAATTTTAGATCCAAATTTGATATTGGATTCTTGGGATAATAAGGGAAATAGGCAACATATCTTCCAATATCTTTTTTCCCGATGATTTTGTATTTGTTTAAAATTTCGAGATGCCATACTAAATTCCCTGCTGCTAATCCTGTCTTCCGAAGTAACTCATTAAAATGAATCCCAGGTGAATCCAATATTAATTCAATTATCTTACTACGATTTTCGTTCTCCAAGACATCATCAAGGCTCAATCGATGAGCACCTGTATCTATTGGGGTGCTTCTTGTCTTTATATAGCGTATAAAATCATCCTTCGAGATGACTATAATTAATGATATGA
>CAZRIR010000398.1:0-2782 GCA_964600195.1 uncultured archaeon
AATAAAATTTCATTTAATAAGATAAAAGCGGAGGAATTTGTAGAAGAGATAAAAGTTATGTTTGGTTCAAATGAAAATAATGAAAAAAATAGTAAAAAAAAAATAGAAGAAACTGATAAATATCTGATCACGGCCATGGATGGAGAAACCTTCGGGCACCATATTAGAAATTATGAAAAAACCTTTTTAGCAAGAACATTAGAACTCATTTCAGAAGACGATCAAATTGAATTAACATTTATATCTGAATTGAATAAGCATTTCCCTATTGCTCAACAAAAGATTTTACCTCGGGATTCCTCTTGGAGCACGAGTCAAGATGATTTGGAAAAAGGCTATCCCTATCCTTTATGGCAGCATCCTGATAATAACATTCATAAATATTATTGGAAGATCATGAAGAGCTTGAACAAATTATTGCATTTGGCTGATAATTTAGATTTATCAGAAAGTTGGGAAATTGAGAATTATTATCGAACATCAAGATGGTTTTATGATCAAGCTCAATACTCGTGTCCTACATGGTGGAGCAATCCTTTACATGGAATGTGGTCTCCAAACTTAATTTACAAGGGTATAGAATTATTAATGAAAGCTGCTTTGAATGCGCAATTGGCATTAGAATATGCCGGACTAAAAGATGGAGAAGGTTATTTTGATTCAATATCTTATTATCATGGGTTATTATTAATGGAATTATATATCATAACTAGAAAGCATTTAAAAAAAATTAAATAATATAAATGGAAATATAAATCATTGATTTGCATGATAAAAAAATATTGAAAAATGTTTGATAATAAGGAAAAAAAAACACATAGTTGCATTTATTGTGGTGCTAATATTAAATTCGGGGAAGTTTATTGTCCTGAATGTGGAAAATTAAATGTTCAGATGAAGACTAATGATACTTTGGAAAAAAAAAACAAAAAAGCATTTTTTCAAAGAACATGTTCTGGATGTGGCTCGATTATTGCATCAGATAATTTGGAACAATGCCCTATTTGCAATACCATGTTAGATGAAGTTCCTAAAAAACTAAAAACAACTTCTCAGGAATCGGTTGGCTTTATTTTTGATTGGAACAAGTCAAAAAAACTCCAACCTTTAGTAAAAAAGGAAAATTGGAATTTAAAAGAAGGACTACAAGTTTTTGAGCTCACAATTTTGATATATTTTATTTTTTTAATAACAATATACTTTTTCTTGCTCCAACTAAATCCTAATTATGAAGCAAATATTTTTATGATACTTCTCCAACTTAGCCCTTATTGCTTGTTGGGAATAGCTCCAATCGTATATATCATTAATAAAAAAAACAAATTTATAAAATTAGGTTTTATAAATGACTCAAAATCGATGATACTTGCATTAATAATTGGAATTTTTGGCGGAATCACCCTTTTTGTAATTGAATTTTTATCTAATATGGTTCTTGCTTCATTTGTGTCTCTAGGATTTCAAGGTTTCACGATATATAACGAAAACGTCTTAAAAATGCACAATATCGTTCAATCATCAGGACCCTGGTTGTTTATTTATATAATTTTGATTGTAATATCCACGATCTCAATCGAGATTGCATATAGAGGCGTATTACATAAAAGTCTCTCAACAAGGTTCAATAAAACGAATTACGACAAAATTATTGTAATCTTAATTGTTGCCTTGGTTTATGCTGGTATTGAATCTCTTTTCATGAATTTTATTGATATTTTTGTTAGTTTATATTTTCTTGTATATAATACAATTACCTTTATCATTCTTGGAATACTTTTTGAGATTAATAGAAATATCTATACTACATTAGTGGCTCATCTCTTATTCAGTATCCTCATGATTATTACGATTATTTATTTATAAGTATTTTTGATTAGTACGTTAAGAAAAAAATTAAAATTAGAAAAACCACTAAACTATTCATATATTAATATACCAATATTGAAAGATTATTATAAATTTATTGTTGAATAATTGGAGTAAATTATTTTGGTTAAAAATTTATATAGAAATAAAGGGTCGAAGGATAACATCATAATTTCTATAGCTGGAGCACATGGCGTAGGAAAGACAACAATCTTTAATCTTTTAAAAAAAAAAGCTGAAGATAAAAAAGAGGATGGAGATTTTAAATTTAAATTTTTTCCCGAGAGATATATTAAGAATCCTCTTTTTCCATTTGGTTCTAAAAATAAACAAATTGCTTTCAGAAGTGAACTTCATTTTCTTCATCAATTTATCAAAAGAAATCGTAATGTGAGAAATTATGATGAAAAATCCAATGGTAGGATCATATTTCTTGATAGAACACCTTTATGTGTCCTTATTTATTCTAAGTGTCTAAATTTAAAAGAAAAAGATTATAAACTCCTTTTGTATCAATATAGTACTGAAAAATGGATTGAGGATTATATTATATATTTAACTGCGGAACCTGATACCATCTTAAAAAGAATTAGAGAGAGAGGGTCATTAGAAAAAATCCGAAAAGAATGGAACGAAGAACAGAGAGATTATTTGTTGAATATATTATCCTATTATAACCAAATGCTTATAAACAAAAATAACAAAGATAGGATATTTATTATAGAAACGGATAATTTAACTCAAGAAGAAGTATTAGAAAGAGTTGAGGGGATTATATTTAATATATCGGAATATTCATTTAAAAATCAAATTAAGTCACCCACAACCCAAATGAGTTTGAATAATTTTTTAAAATAATTTGGGCATAGATATATTTATTATTTAAAATTATTATGATATATTCTAGAGAAAACAA
>CAZRIR010000399.1:0-2771 GCA_964600195.1 uncultured archaeon
ATTCCAATAAAATAGACGTATTTTAGAATTCAATTAATCCTTAAAATCATATTTAATAATTTTTAAGCAATTATTTACTTATAGAAATTAAATTTCAATATTTTTTAATTAATATTTAATTCGTGAATTGTATGAGTAAGGGATTTGGACTCCTTCGATTAGAATATCTATTTACAGTAATTATACCTTGTCTCTTGGCAATTTATCTCAATGATTATAATATTCTTAATCAAATCTATCTTTTAGCGGGATTCGGCTTTTACGCGATTACAGGTAATACTCTTAATGACATGTTTGACATGAAAGACCCGAATGAAAAAGAGACGCTTGAAAGGGTGAAAGGATACGGTAGAAAAGAAATAGGAACTCTTGCCATTGCTTCTTTCTTTTTAGGAACACTCTGTTTCGGAAATGAGATAGTTAGAAAACCGATTTTAGGTGTTTATTTAGCAATAATCATCATTTTGGTTGTTATTTATTGCATGTACAAGAGATTTGTCATAATTAATCACATTATTCTGGGAATTAGCCATATTTTCCTTCCTTATTTCATGATCAAGATAAATGCTGACCCACTCACGCCGATATTTCCAACATTATCTCTTTTTGAGTGGTTGATTTTAGCTTGCACCACCTCAGTTGCCTATACGGGCCAAATGCTCCATGAAATGATAGATGGTGATAGTCTTGCAAAATTAAAACCAAAAACAGCTCAAAAGGTTATATGGACGGTTGCGCTAATTTCTCTGGCTCTCGGAATAACCTCCTTAATATTAACCTTGCAAATGTGGTTTTTGCCATTCATTATCTTTCCCTTTGGAATTTTATATATATTTAGAATGCCAAGAGGAGATATATTAGGTTGGACCTCACTGAAAGATACTGGTATAATTCTGGGTAATCTAATATTAGTATATTTCATTATTATCATTATCGCACCATATTAAATATTTATGATCTAAGATAATTGCTAACCTCATAATTCTAATAAAAACCTTTTTTAATTAATAGAATGAAAAAGAATACTTTATTAGTTCAAATTTCATCTATTTCATTACAATTAAATTGTTTTTATAATAGCGGTATCATGTTCTCTATGAGAAGTATTAGATTATCAATATCAAATGGTTTTTCTAAGAAATTAATTGCTCCAATTGATAAAGCTAATGATTTGATTGAAGAATCCGCACTAGCAAATATGATTTTACAGTCTGAATCAAAAGCAAGAATCTCTTTGGTTGCTTCAATTCCATTTTTAAATGGCATCCTATAGTCCATTATGATAAAATCAGGTTTTTTTGAAAAGGATTTAAATTTCTCTACTGCTTCGATCCCATTAATGGCTGTATCAATTATCTCAAAACCGAATGTAGAAAGAATTTCAAAATAAATCCTTTGTAAAGCTAAATCATCTTCAACTATAAAAACGGAAACGATCCTTTAAACACCACTTTTTTATAATTTTTTAATATTTCGTCTTTTTATTTATATTATTTTCTATTTAATTTCGGGGATCATTAATATAACCTTACAACCCTTTGAATAATCATTCTGGATTTTATCCTCGACTTTAATTTTACCATTATAATTTTCTAAAACCTTCTTCACTAATGACAATCCCAATCCCATACCTTTTACACCCGGATGATTATTCAAACCACCTTCAAAGATTCTCTTCTTCATCTCATCTTGAATACCAATTCCATTATCAATAAATTCCATTATCAAAAATTTTTTACTATCTACTCTTTGGCGCAAGACATTGATATCTATGATTATCTTTTCGCTTTGATTGTATTTTATCGAATTAATCATGATATTTTCAAATACATCCTGCAATAATTCATTTCCAGATATAAAAATTTTATTTATAGAAGTATTGAGATTAATATCAGTCGTTTTAAATTGGAAACCTTTTTTAATATATTCAATTGAATTATTTAAAACAGCCATCACATCAATTCTTTTCAGTGGAATTTTTTCTTCTTCTAATTGTGAAATTTTTCTAATATTTGAGACTAATTTTTCAGCTCTATTTATCTGTTCCTTAGCCATCAAGTTAAATTTTTTAATATCATCCTGACTACCATTTGCGTTAATCGTGTTAATGCTTAGCGCACAACTCATTTTAATATTTTGCAATATGTTGTTAATATCATGAGCAAATAAATTTTTATAAAAATCTGCACGGTTATAGGCTTTCCTGTATTGTTCTTCGGATTCTTTTAATCTTTCCTCAGCTTTTAATTTTGAGATTACATTACCCATCTCTCTCCCTATAAATTGTAATAAATTTCTTTCATCCGCTGAGAAAGAATACCTACTCGTTGATGATATGTTTAAAGCTCCAATTGCTTTTTCACTTGCAATAATAGGTACGCTCGCGATTGATGCTATCCCCGATGATTGTGATCTATTAGGATGTATTTTGCTATAATCATCTGTAAAAAGTGATTTCATCTCAAAAAAAATCTTATTGTAAGGACTATCGCTAATTTTTAACTTTCTTACGGATTCAACAAAATTTTCTTGAAGACCCATTGTGCATATTAAATTTGCATATATTTCATCCTCACTAAGAAGATATATTCCCCCCCCTTCAAAATTTAATAATTCTAGAGTTGAGCTTAATATGATCATGAGCAAGTTGATTAAGTCTTTTGCCTCGTTACCTGCGATGATGATCTTATTTAAAATTTCAATTTTTTTCATTCGCCCTTTCATTTCCTCTTCTGCTCTCTTAAGCTCAGTAATATCTTCTAGAGTGCAAA
>CAZRIR010000400.1:0-2765 GCA_964600195.1 uncultured archaeon
AAGACAAATCTTATATTTTCATCTCCAATGAAACCTATCACTTTATTTTGAACTCTATTCCTTACAAGAATGATGTGTGGTCTTACTTGAGTTGATTTCAATTTGTTATATGCCAATTCTCCAGAATCTTCTTCAAATACAGATGGATATTCATCAATAGGATGCATTGCGTCACCTACTCTAATATTTTCTTGTTCATTAAAGGGTATTTTTCTTATATCATCTAAAAAGAGAATTCCAACAATAATATTATTTAATTCGATTGGAAAATAGTTTTTCTTAAACCTTAAGAAAAAATTGCGAATTGCATTCGTTATACTCGTATTGAAATCTATAGATATATTTTGTAAAGTAGAAATTTCCTTAGCACTTGTCTTCGCCAATGAAACTGAAGCAACTGTTTGAATATATTCACTTCTTGCAGCATTAGTCAAGAAAAAACCAATCAGAATCATCCAAATTCCAGCGAGAAAGCTATAAAAGAAAGTCATGTATATCCCGATAAAAATTAAAAGGTATCCAAAGAATCTACCAATTCTGGAAGCGGTTTTTGTTGCTGATAAAATATTTTTTCTTCTGGACCATATTAGAGCTCTAAGTATTCTACCACCATCCATTGGAAATCCCGGTAATAAATTGAAAATTCCAAGTAAAATGTTAGAAAGTCCCATGTAATAAAATGTAACAGAGAAAAATAACCCATAATTGAATGGTAGAAAAAGCAATAGTAAAAAAATACCGCCAATCATCAAACTTGATAAAGGACCAACACCCGCAATAAATATTTCGCTTTTTGGAGTCGCGGGTTCTTTTTCGATTTTTGAGGCACCTCCGAATACATAAAGTTCGATTTCTGACACATTTAAACCATACTTTTGAGCTACGATGGAATGCAATAATTCATGAATTAAAATGGAAATTAATATCAAGAAACCGTTTAATAATCCAATTAAAATTAGTTCATAAATGGTGGGGTTAATAGCAAGGAAAAAATACATTTGTGCAACGGTATAACCAATTAATGCCACGATTAGAAATGTTGAAATGTGAAGCTTTATCTTAATTCCATTGATTGTTCCAATTTTCATTCTATATCACTTATTTTTATATTCTTCTAAATCCAATTAGGATTTTATTTGTTATCAAATAATATTCTTTTGAATTTCGATAATCTTCTAATTACAATATTAAAATACGCAAGAAGGTATTAATGATTAATCATTATGAAAATAAAATTTTCATCATTAAATGGTTTATTTTTTATCTTTTTTTACAATATTTATCTAAAAATCATAATTATATTAAAATCAAGGATTAGCTCTTAGTTTGTAAAATTAGGGATAAAATGCTATTTATCTTAAAATTCAAAAAAAAATTGAGAAATATATGAAGATATTTAGTTTGAATTAAGAGAGAAAAGACAAAATGATGGATAATAAACTGCTAAGAAAAAGAAATGAGCATCTAGAAAAAAGCGTTAAAAATTTAAAGACCGAGAAGCAGTCCTTAGATGTTTGGCAAGATAGACTTAACTTTCAGATGCTGAATTATACAAATGAATTAGTAGAAAAATAGAAAAAAGAGAAATAAAAGTTAATTTTTTTCTTACTTTTTTTTTAAGCTTTCTAGCAGTGCATCAACTCTAGCATGGTTATCCTCCGCTCCAATGAATGTTCGGAATAACCATTCTTGTAATCGCATTGCTCCATCTAAATCATTATTCAAGACAGCATGTCCAAGCTGTTTTGTTTCCTTTAAACACGTTCGATCATAAGTAGCCATGGTAAGAGCAATTTCAGATACGGATTCTAAAAGTTTATCTTCAGAAAAGACTTTACTCACGTATCCCATTTTTTCAGCTTCATGAGCATCATATATTCTGCCTGTCAGAGCAACTTCCATTGCTCGACCAAAACCAATAATTCTCCATAATGGATCCATTACTGGCGTGAGGGAAAGCGCGATCTCTCGTTGGCCAAACTTTGCTCTTTCGGACGCATAACGAATATCACACATCAAAGTTAAATCAAAACCACCCGCAATCGCAGCTCCTCCAACGGCACAAATAACTGGTTGAGTGCAAAACATTATTGCTCGATATGCCCTGTGAAATAATGCCGTGAATTCTTCATTGGAGACCTTTTCAAGAGTCCTGATGATGTTAAGATCAAAACCTGCAGAGAAATATTTTTCCCCTCCCGTGAGCACGATAACATTGACTTCTATGTTTTTACTCAGCTCGTTAAAAACACTCTCGATTTCGTTTAATACTTCAGGTGAGAGGGCATTTCTTTTTTCAGGACGGTGAATGGTGACTGTAGCGACTTTATCTGCAATTTCTACTTTTAGATATTTAGCATTCATGATTTTAATATAATGAATTAGAACTAAAATACTTCAATAGTTTTAATTTTACGGGTAAATTTTATCTATTTTTATAAAAATAAATAAGCTAAATTTTTGAAGAATATATGAGCTCGAGGTGTATCTAAGTTATTTTCCCTAAATAACTTACATCCGTTTTTATCCAACCTTACATCTCAATTTCAGGTATTTCATGTTCATTCTCAGTGCTTTCCTTGTAATAATCTAATATTTCCATTAAATCAAGTGTTACTAAATTGTGCTTGTCATGTTTTCTCTCAAACGACTTCACAATCATTTGCCCAACAATGTTATCTGGTTGAATTAAAACATATTTTTTACATTTTATACATGCACGTGCTCTAATTGAAATTACCCCATTTCAATATTTATTAATTAAA
>CAZRIR010000401.1:0-2762 GCA_964600195.1 uncultured archaeon
AATTTATAATTTGTATTGCTCCAACTTGGCTATCCAATAGATTTCTTCTAACATTGATAAAACTGTTATAACCATGAACAAAGAAATCAGTCCTTTCGCAAGACCATAGGCTTCTGGTACAATAGTGCCAAAAATTGGAGGGGATTGGAACACATCTATCCAAGGTATCATTCCCGGATCTAAATATATATATCCTAAGATTATTACGTTTAAAATTTTTATTCCCATCAATAAACCTAAGATAACCTGATGGTTATGAGGTTTTTGATTTCCTATTACCCCCCGAATCATATTTAAACATCCCTCCGCTATCATAACCATCCCCCAGAAACGGAATATCATGAGAAATTCGGATGTGAAATAATTAGTGATGTTGGGAATTGGCTGAATTATTAGAATAAATCCAAAAACAATTCCAAAAACACCCTCTCCAATCTTTCCTCCAGGTTTGATGAAAGGTTTTAATTGTTTTCCTGTTTTTTCAGATTTAGGTAAACCAAGTGCCCTTGCTCTTTCAATATTCCGGTCTTTTTTCTTCATTTCAGAAGGAGATGTGAAATCTTCTGGAAAGTAACCTTCCATGGATAACGCGACAAAAATTACAGTAATTACCGTAAAAGCTGCAAACACTCCTGTAAGACTTATGAAAAGATCACCAGGAAAACCGCCAAATATAGCATTTAACACCAAGAATACAACGTTTACAATTATAATTAGCGAACAGACAATTGCTAATACCTTGGTATAAATTGGCCACAATTCCTCGGTGATGTAATATTTAGGAGTCCCTCTACGCTTATATTCTCTGGCAATACTATTAGGCGTCCCCATGTGTGAAATAGATAGCCTTACAGCATCTTCATGAATGTAACCCTTTCCTGACAAATCCTCTGCTTTTTCTCTTATATGATCTTCTAATTCATCCAGTATATCCTGCATTTCATCTTTCTTTTCCTTTAACCATTCAGGTAATTTTTCTTTTACCTGCTTTAAAAAGTCCTTTATCAACATTTCAGTTGTCCTATTACTCATTTTCTAATCCCTCTTTTTAATAGTTCATTTTCTATATTATGACCACATGCATCACAAAAACGGATTTCTGTTCCAGAATATTGTGTCATGTCAATTTTATTTGAGCATTGAGTGCAATAAATGTATTTATCTTCTTTTAAAGAGACTTTCACATCAAATAAAGAAGCCACAGACTCAGTTAATACTGAATAATATCCCGTTAAATAGTTATATATCCGTTTTCCATTATCTGTTATGCAATATAATTTTTTTTTTCTTCCCGTTTTCTCTTTTCTTGATCGTATCATTTTATCTTGTTCGAGTTTTCGTAAGAGGGGATAAAGCGTTCCTTCTTCAATAACAAGTTTATCATCGGTTTGTTCTGATAGTTCTTTAAGTATGCCATATCCATGAATTCCTTCATTTTCATGCTGATTTAAAATCGATAAGACGCAAAGTGTTCCTATTCCCCGATTGATTTCAGTAATTTGTTTTGTGATATAATTTCTATTGGTCTCCGAAGCAATTAATACATCCGATTTTAATACTTTAACATTTTTTATCATTTTTACAACTCCATTTTTTTGTGATAATTAATAGTATTTTAATTATACTATGTGACCTATAATATATTAAAGTTAAGTAGTCCATTTTTTATTGCATCTATTTGATGGTTTCTAATTCATATTTTTAAAAATCAAAAAAATGAAATATAGGTCCATAATTATTGGACTCCTAAATATATATAATATCTTCAAAGTATAATTAAATAAAACAGAAAGATTATTAATTTTTTAAAAATTCACTTGTAAATAACAAGGGTGAAGGGGGAACTGAATTAACATTTAAGAATAGCGAAAATTTTTTAAAAATATCTTTCTATTTTTTAACCAGATCTATTACAAAATAATAAATATAGTAGAAAAAAAAGAGTCTCGTGAAAGAAAATGGATAATCAAAAAGTAAATCGTGAGTTTCGCCAATTTGGAGATCGAATGTATTATATGTTGATCCTAATGGTCCTGAGTTTTTTTCCAGGTATTTCTATAATTACCAGCATATTGACACTATATTTTTCTATTAAAATTCTCGGAGATATTAAAAGTGCAAATAAAGAATTAAAGAAAAAGGAATTGGATAATTTTAGGACATATTTCATTAGCTCATATGTTCTAATATTAGTAATGGGAATAATTTTGGCTATCGCCATCGCACTTTTAGTTATTGGTATTTGGCCTTTAGTTCAGATCATGCAAGCGGGATATGAGCCGACTCAAGAACAAGTAGTTGCAATTTTACCAGGATTGATTGTTCCAGGAGTCATGTTACTTATAGGTTTATTGGTCTTTTTTATTGTAGGCATCCTACAATATTCAGCATGGAGCCAATTGAATGAATTTTTTATAGAAAATGCGTCATTATTTCCTGAAGCAATAGCATATGATGCCAGGAAGGGTTCACAATACTTGAAAAATGCTAGTTCTTGTATAATTCTATTTTTTTTGATAATAACCATACCAATTGCTATCGTTTATGAAATAATGGGTTATGTCAAATTGGCAAAATTAAGATATCTAGAATATTCAAGCACGCAAACAGCATCCCAACCTATAAGTACACCTATCACTAAAACTAGTGGTGAGGGTGGTTTTTGTCCTTATTGTGGTTCTAAAAAAGAGGAAGGGGCAATTTTTTGTGCTAATTGTGGTCAACATTTCTAGATAATTAAAATTAACATTAATTTTTTTATT
>CAZRIR010000402.1:0-2751 GCA_964600195.1 uncultured archaeon
AAGATTTTTGGAAACTTATGCCGTGGATACAATATTATCATATGGGGAAGTATCTTCTTCAATATTTAAACATTTTGATGAAAATGTTGTAAAAATTCTAGGTAACTTTCCATCCCTTAACCTTGTTAGAAAGGTCGATGTACTTTGTAAAGTGTGTGAAAAAAAGCTTCCTTTATTTGTAAGAAAAAGTTTAATAATAAATGCCGACTCATTTCCTGTTCCTCTTGTTTACACGCATAAAGGACATTCTATTGTGTGCTATATTGACAAGCAGTTTAATGTTCGCGGTGTTGAATTAGTACATATTACAGGGTAATCAATAGAAATATTAAAATAATTTAAAAAAAATTACTTAAATTCAAATAAAAATGACTGAGGAAAATAAAGAAGATGATAACCTCTTTATGGAGGTAATAAAAAAAACTAAAACGGGAATAACATTCCCAAAAGAATTGAGAGATGCCTTGTTTGATGAAGAAGCTGAGGTGTTTTTTAAATTGGTTGTTCCAAAAGAACAAGATCGTATCATTTTAGAGATGATTACGGAAGAGGAGGCAAAAAAATTATCATCAAAAATTAAAGAAACTAAAAAAACTACTTCTAATGATATTAATATTCCCCAAGAGAAAAAATTGAAAAGAAAGGGAAAAGCTGTTCCTGTTTGGGCGGAATATTTTGTTTATGATTTTCAAAATCAAGATAAAGTTAAAACAATTTTAGAGTCAGCCTTCAATAAATTTGCTGAAAAACCCCCCAATCTTGAAGATGCCATGGGGAGAATCAAATATGCATTGGTTTCCTTTCTGAGTTCAACAAAGACCGAAAATGCTAAGTTGTATTATGCCGTGGAAAAATTTTTAATCGATGTAATCAAGAAATTCGATCAACCTAACTTAATTGAATGGATCTTCGATAAGATAATACCTAATATTGAATCTAATTTTCTCTATGAATTAGCACTACTTGATTTGATCGAAGTTGCTTTAATCTTCAAGAGAAGTGAAAAAGCAGAGCTATTTATTTTTCACGTGTTAAAAAATATAGATAATTATGGTTCATCAGAACTATATAATATTTATAATTCTTTCAATCAATTAGTTAAAAAAATCACGTCGATTGAAAGAGAACATGAGATTGAAAGGACTCAAAAAATTGATGTGCTTCTCAAAGAAAAATTATTAGAATATGGGAAAGGAATAGAAGATGTCGATTACAAGTTACAAATAATTGAATTACTCGAGGATCTTAATTATATTGAATTAGCATATAAATTAGCTAAGGAAATTCAAGTCAGTCTACCACCAGACAGTTTAAAAATAGAGGAAATACGAAAGATGGTAAGGAGATTGCATACTTCACCCATAACGGAACAAAAAGATGTATTATAAATATTGTATTTTAAAGATGTAAATTATTCTGCCTCTCTCAATTCGTTGAGTTCTTTTTTAATTCGTTTTGCTTCTTGTTCTTTTATTTTTTGTTCTTTTTCAACAATCTCTTTTTCTTTTAACTCTAGTTCTACATGAGCAAGTTCTTGTTCCTTTTCAAATAATAGTTCTTTTTTCTTTAAAGTTCTTTCTTTTTCTTCTATACTTTTTTGAGATAATACTTTTTCTTTTTCTTTTATTTCTAATTCTTTCTTTTTAATTTCTAATTCCATTTTCTTTATTTCTTTTTCTTTTTCTACAACTTCTTCTGATTCTTTTAAAAATATTTCTTCAACATCCTCCTGAATTTCTTTTACTTCAATTTGGCCCTTTTCTTTGATTAATTCTTCTTTCTTTTCGATTACCTCTTCTTTCAATTTCAGGTTTATATCTTCAATTTCGCTTTCAATTTCCCTAACATCTTCCTTTAATTCCAGTGCTTTTTCTCTCTCTTTTATTTCTCGTTTTTCTAATTCTTTATTTTTCTTTTTTAGCTCCAATTCTTTTTTCTTAAGTTCTAATTCTTTTTGCTTTAATTCTAAACTTTTTAATTTGAGTTCTTTTTCAATATCTAACATTTTTTCAACTTTTTTTTCTAAAATTTTCTCTTTTTTTTCGACCTTCTTAGGAATTTTTTCAACTTCTTTATCTTCAGGTTCTTGTTCTTTAATTTTTTCTTTTTCTAATTTTAGTTGCTTTTCTTTTAGATCAAGTTTTACTTGTTCAATTTTATGTTCTTTTTTCAATAATTCTTCTTTTTTTTTTAAAATTCTTTCTTTTTCTAAAAGATCTTGCTCCTCTAATTTTTTTTCTTTATCTGCTAATTCCAATTTCTTTTTCATTAGTTCGATTTCTAATCTTTTATGTTCAGCTTCTTTTTCTAAAATCGAAGCTTCTTCCTCTTTTAATTTTCTTGTCTCTTCATCTATTTCAATATCTTCCTTAAGTATAAGTTCCGCAGCTTTTTCTCTTAATTCCAATTCTTTTTTAGTTAATTCTCTTTCCTTATCTTCTAACTCTGAGATATCAACTTCGGTAAGTAATTCTTTTACTTCCAGTTCAGCTTCTTTAACTTCAAGATTTTTTTCTTTTTCTTCTATTTCTTTTTCTCTTTCTTTTAATTCAACTTCCCTATCAATAGAAGCAATCGATTTGACAATTTTATTGATTTTTTCAATTAAAGCTACATCTTCAACCTCTTGCGCCATTTTTGTTAATACATTAGTAACAATTGATGGTGATTGCTTTCCAATACTTATTAAAGCTTGAATTGCTTTTTCTACAACGTAATCTTCTTCATCCAATAATTTTAAAGCGATTGATT
>CAZRIR010000403.1:0-2748 GCA_964600195.1 uncultured archaeon
TTTTTTTGACCGATTAATATTCTAAAATTAATTTTATCCGTGTTTCCTATTAATCCTTTTGAAAATTTTGCCAATGCAACCTTGGAATCCTTTATTTTTTCTGTAATGGTATCCGATCTTTTTTCTTCAAAAAAATCATTCAGAACATCAAAAGCGTCCTTAAAGATTTTTGCGGTTTGTTTTATTTGATCATTCATTAGAATTTCCCTGTTTTTATATAATTTTATAAATAATCTTATGATAAAAAAGTAAAAACTCAATTATTTATATTTTTCTCACGTTAATGATATTAAGATCTATAAAATGCTTAAAATGTTAGTGTTAAGCCATTATATTTGATTCCGTGAAATTTTTACAACCATTTCATATAAATCTTTTTAAAAAGGTTTTAAAAAAAATAAAAAAGATTTAAATAACCTTTATAAATTCTATTATGTAAATCGAAAAAAAGAATTGTAAAAATTCAAAAATTTACTCACTTCACAATTAAACAATCATGTCAGCAAAAAATAATGAAATAGAAGATTACGATTTTGAGAAAGATTTAGATTACAAGATCGAAAATGTTGTAGCTACAGTTAATGTAGAAATTGAAGAAAAGATGGATCTCAATATCATCGCGCGAAAACATAGCGATGCAGAATATAATCCTGAACGATTTCCGGGTTTGGTCATGAGGATAAATGATCCGAAAGCAACTTTCCTAATTTTTTCAACAGGGAAGATGGTGGTCACGGGCCTCCGAAAAGCAGAAGAAGCTGCAAGAGGGGTGGACAAGGCGATAAAAAACATCAAGAAAGCAGGGATTAAAGTTTCCAATCCAGAGATTACCATTCAGAACATTGTTGCCAGTGGTGATCTCCATACGAATATCGATTTGAACATGGCAGCAATCGTGATGGAAAACGTGATGTATGAACCGGAAGTTTTTCCCGGTTTAATTTATCGGATGATTGAACCTAAAACTGTCTTTTTGATTTTTTCAACCGGAAAAATCGTGTGCACGGGTGCAAAAAACAGTGAAATTGTACGAGAAGCTGTATTACAATTAAATCGTGTGGTAAGGGATATCGGAATTGCAAAAGAATCGGGAGATTTGGATTCTGAATTTGATGATATCAGCTTTATCTAATTTTTTTTTCTAATCTACACTTAATTTTATTTTACATGCATTACATTTAGGTGCTCCTCGATATAAGGAATTACCACATTCAGGACACTTGTATCTATTTTCTTCATGCTCAATCCATTTTAGAGTCCCATGCTCTTTCCAATAGGGAAGTGCACGCATTATAACTTTTCTTCCTACAGGGATAGGAAATCTCTCAAACCATTTACAGGGAACATCTTTACATTCATGACAAGACACGAACCCATTTTTTTGGACACAATCTCTTATTTTACATTCACGACAATAACCAAATATCTCATTTATATTTTCAGATTGACATCCACGGCACTTTGCATCTTCAATTGTATTCACAAATGCCCTATATACTTTTGATTTAGCAATTGCTTCTTTAAATTTAAGATTATCGGTTTTATCAGCAATATATATAGCACATACCCCACAATAGAGACCACAAGGCGCTAATAATTCCTTTATTATAGCATTCATAATGATATTACCTTTTTTTAGTCATTTTACTAGAATAATCCTAACTATATGAAATTTACAACATTTGATGATAATGTTATTTAACAATTTGAATATTGTTAATCTCGCTAAAAAAATAAAGAACCAAATTGCAAAGATTAATCAAGCATGACTTTTTAAATATCTCATGAGATTTCTTTCATTTCATTGTGAATATTTTAGATATGAGGTAAAGAAGAAGAGCCGTTCAAAAATTTTTGAGGAGAAGAATGAAAATAATAAAACAGGTACATTAGATAATGCCATTATTCTATTCATTAGTGTAGAAAAACAAGATGAAATAAATCATGACTATTTATCCCAAGCAATTTCCGAGATAGAAAGCATAACCAAACAATTGAAGGTATACAATGTAGGAATCATCCCATTTGCTCATCTTTTTGGAGAATTAAGCGATCAAGAATTTGGATTAAAAGCCTTGAAAGCTCTGGAAGAACAACTAATTAATTTAGGATATAGAATTCTACGACCTCCTTATGGATGGTTTAATGAACTTGAGCTTAAAGCAAAAGGACATCCACTATCAAGAATCTCTAGGAGAATATAGCTTGATTTAACAATTAGATTTACACATAAAAGAAAGAGAATATTAAATTTTCCATTTTTTTATGATACGATTAATTTAAATTTTGAGAATTTAATGACTAGATTTTTTATAATTTGTGATCAATATAAAAGTGTATCAAAAGTAATATTATTCATTTTATTTTATCTATCAAAAATAAAAATTATAAGAAGATAAAATTGGAGTTTGAAGAGGGATTTAAACAGGATTTACAGTAAATTGCAGGAATTGAAACGGTTAGATAATTATTTTTCGCTTTTTGGAGCGGGATTCTTAGGCATGCGAAGGTCACCCGATGCCAAAGGTTATTCTCCACGAGATTCATTATTTAAGCCCATTAATTTGGAATCATTTACATATGACAACGAACAATTTAATTACGATCCTAATCATCCACTTCAGGTGTGGGGTCATCGATACGAATTAAATCCTCCCGTAAACGAAAAATTTATTTTTGATTTTGAAAAAGAATATGATATTAAGTTACCTCTTGATTTTCGGGAGTTTTATTTGAAATTAGGAAACG
>CAZRIR010000404.1:0-2732 GCA_964600195.1 uncultured archaeon
AGATTAGACACTCTATTTTTTCGCTGTTTGGAATTAAAAAAATCTTTATTACTATGGCATTATGTTCTTGAAGAAAGTAATCAACGTGCCAGTGATTCTTTTTTGATATGGGATCAGAGACGTGTCGTTTAACCCTATTTAGTAGAGTGGAGGAACCTTTATTTCCCATGGCAGACCCAACGTAATAATACATTCCTTTTTTAAAAAAGATAGTGCCAAGAGCACCTATTTTAATCTTGGTATCTTCCATTAAATATATGACCAGTATGTACGTTCCTTTAATGAGAAAAACCTTTGATGAGATATTTTTGAATTCAAGATATAAGTAATGTTGCTGAAATTTCTAGTTGATAAATATCATACTTTCATTTTTTCTTTTATTTCATTGACAATTTTCTTTCCATTTTGATTGATTTCTTCTAAAATTTCCCTTAAAATTTGATTTATATCGATATTTTTTAACTCACAAGCGATATATAACACTGATATAATCTCTTGGGTGAGAACACTAAGGGTTTTTACGTCACTTATGGGAATTCTAATCCCTAACGATTTAACATCCGCATGAGTTTGTTTTTCTTGCTGTCTTATGGCAAGCAACATGTCATTTTTACGACCCTTCCACTCTTCTGAAATTGCTCTTATTGAAAGTATGTAATCTTTTGTTGGACTTCCCACACCATGAACTTCTTTAGCAAAATCAAGAGCGTGAGAATTTTTCAATGCTTTGATGCCAAAAGAGCGATTCATTAAATTTGATTTATTTAATTTATTTTTCACTTCAGATAATTCACTGGTTAACTGTTCAATTTTTAGAGATAGCCGTTCCACGTTTTTTAGGAACAATTCTTTATCGACAAAATTATTAACATTACTCATTGTAGCACCTAAAAAATTAAACTAATATATAATTTTGTCCCGAGATTTAATAACCTTATTATTAAAAGTTTAATCTAAGGTACTATTTCTAATCACGATTATAGTGGAAAAGATATGATATTTATCAAAGAAAGAGAAGATTAAAGAGAAATTCTTTATTTGACAAGTAATTTTTTTAATAAACTATTTTTCTCACACATGGTTTTAATTTCTTCATCGTTAAAGAATTTTAAATATCCCTCTTCTAACAAGTAATAAGTAACGGAAGGGTAATTTTCTTCTAAGCGTAAAGCAATCTCATTCTTGATCACTTTTTTTGCAATAGGATCACCGACTTCCGTTAATTTCTTCAGTAATGGAAATGCTAAATTCCTATGCATGATTCGTGTATCATAATCATTTTCAACCCACGCTTGAATGTTTGAACAGTGCCCCCAAAATTCCGTCTCGGGATCAATTTGAAAGTTTTCGATTGAATGAGTCTCCAAGGTATTATCTAATAACTCAACGGCTTTGTCAATGGAATTGATCTCGTCATATTTTTCCATTTCATCCAAGGGAATATTTAGTAAAAGATACTTGCATTGGTTAAAATGCTGACCATTTACATAAATATTAGTCGTATTCCAGTCTAATTGTAACCGAATGTATTTATTAACCTGATAGGTTTTTATTGCATAATCATAGGAAGTACGCCTATTGACTCTACGATTGAATTCTCCATTTTCCCTTTGACTTATTTCAGGAACGGGAAGTAATTCAAGATCGTATATTTTTCTTAATAGATTTTCAAAAATTAACTTTACATTTTCACCTGTTAAAGATGAGACCTCGATAAAGTCAAAGATATCATGCTTTACTAAGAATTGTTCTATTTCTTTTTTTGAAACCGCACGAGTTTCATAATCTGCTTTCGTTCCTATTAATAGTATGAGTAATTCAGGGTTATGCATCTTAAATAGGTCAATCCACTCATGGAGATTATCAAATGATATATATCTTTGCATGTCAAAAGTTAAAATGGCCCCATCGGCACCATAGAAAAAGGCTTCTTGAAAGAAGCGCCATCTTCGTTGTCCGGCAAAATCAAAAAAAATGAGTTTTTCGTTTATTCCTTCAATTTCTATATTTTTTGAAAAAAATTGAATCCCTATGGTCATTGGAGATGGCACCCATCTATTTGAGAGAAATCGGTTCATGAGTGTTGTCTTACCAACACCTCCAGCCCCTCCTAAGAGAATTTTCTTCATGATTACAGAATGAAATTTATTTAGTTTATTATCAAACTATGTTAAATAACCCTTAGTCCTATATTATAAATAATATTAATTTAGTAATATAAATATGAGGCATTATCTTTTTTTTCTCAAAAGAAAAAGAAAACCATGGATAGTAATAAACTTAAAATAGCTATTTTTCCTTATAGATTGTTTTTTAATCTAAAATAATAAATGTAAAAACTTTTAATTAAACCAAATACTACGTTGAATCTTTTTGATCGTCATTCAATCCCTCATTATCATCAATTTTTTCGGGAAGATCTTTATCAATCATTAATAACTCTTCTGATGGTTGAAATTTTCCTTCTTTTCTTAGTTTAAATTCATCCCTATTATATTTTCTTATTTCCCATAATCCTATGAGGACAATCAAAAATATGAAAAAGATTAACACGGCAATATTTTTCGCGATATTTATCACATCATTATCCAAAAAACTAATAAGGTTCAAAAAAGGGAGGAGAGAATATGACGTTCCCGAGACATTAATTGAAAAGGTAGTTGAAAATATCTTAAAAGGAAAATTTTCAACAAACTCATAAGAAGCTTTTGAAAATAATAACCAAATAAAAA
>CAZRIR010000405.1:0-2719 GCA_964600195.1 uncultured archaeon
GCACTGCAAAGGCAATTGAAGGTTCAATTGCCGAGAAAGCTTTTGCAAGCGAGCGCCAAAAGAAAATGAATGAACAACTAAAGCAATTGAAAGTTGATTTGGAAGGCACTGCAAATGCTATTGAAAGTTCAGTTGCGGAAAAAGCTTTTGCTCGAGACCGTCAGCGTGCTATAGATGAGCAAAAAAAAGAAATCCACCCTGATATACAGGGGATTGGAAAAAAAATAGAATCTGAAATAGAAGCAATTGAAGAATCAAAAAAAGAAAGAAAATCTTAAGATCTTACAAATTATTTTTTCCTATTTTATTAAATAAATTCAATTCAAGGATATTCAAATGCATTTCTAGATGTCCAGGAGTTACTTAAATTGAAACTTTTTAACCTCTTTTCATAGCCAGACATGGCAGGATCAATTAGTCCCCTAAATTCAGTGATTTTCTGCTCAAATCGTCGATAAAAGTCATTTAATATTTCATGAACGTAATATTTCTCCATTTCGAGGCTAATTTTTTTCGTTATCGCAATAACCATTAAACGGCCTCTTTTTTCATAGAGAATTCTCATTTTTTTAAAGTTGATTTCTTGGATTTCTTCATTATAATTTATTTCATTAATGAAAAGGTTCATGGCATTCAAGAAACTACTAATCAAATCTTCAGGAGTGTCCTTGAACCCTAAATTATTGCTATATTTATTGCTAGCGAATAATGCTCCTGATTGAGAATCTAAAAGATAAATAGCATGAAATATATTCTCTGTGGGATTGAATCGTTCTATATCAAAACCATAATTCTTCTTTATTTCTCCATTTTTCCATCCGAATGTCATTATTTAGATATCACTCACATATTAGCTGAAGAAATCTTAGGTAAATGGAAACATAAATGCTACAAAAATACTAATAATATCTAAATAATATCAAAATGACAAAAGGTTTAATTTAACAAATACATTTTATATATTCACAACCTTAAAAAAATGATGATAATGGATAATCAGGAAGGTAAAAATAAAATCTCTGTAGGATTAATCATAACCAAAGATCAAATGAGAAATAATCAAATTTTTCCAGATGAAGTCAAGAAAGATATTTCGGATTCGCCCCATTATTTATTAATTTTCATTTCACGAGAAGATGTCGTTAAAATTAACTGTTTCCCTCTTCAAACCGATGTAATCAAAAAAGTCTTAATCAAACTCACGGAATTTACTCCTGATATCGTGAATGGAATATCTCGCGTTTTTAAAGATTTAGAACTTCAAAAAAAAGAAATCATTCACATTACTGGTGTGTGTTATGAAATGGAGGATTGCTATTATGAAGCATTCATATCCGGAAATGTTTTTGAACGTGAAGGAATTACTGAAGCAATCAATGAACGACTCACATCTCTAGCAAATATTTTAAACGTAGAAATAGAAGATATTCCAAGATTATAAGGAATTTCTTGTTTTAAACCCTTTTAAAATTATAAATTGAACTTTTATAACGGAATATTATTCCATTTTTATTGAACTGAGCGAGCGCCAAGCTTTCCAGAATATGAGCCACATTATTATGAATATGAATAATGACGTGAAAAAAATATATCCTCCAACAAAAATATCAATGAACATGAATGGAATGCCCGCTATTGAAAATCCAAACATGAATCCATAACCCCAATATCTATTTTTCAAAGAAATTATGACTCCAGGAATGCTCGTTGTAAAAATGACAGAGAGATAAGCAGGGATAGTCATTAAATTTAAAATGATCAACATGTTAATCCATGAAATAATAAAACCCGCAGCAATAAGAAGTATAGTTCCTACATCAAAATGGAGATCTTCATCATCCCTGCCAACAGTTTGTTTTTTCTTCTTGTTCATGGTCGATACAAATTTTATTATTTATTAGAAACTACTTTAAATAGAAAGCATTATATATTTAGTACAAGATGAAAATTTAATTTCGATAGGTTAAATTGTTATTGACTACATATTAAATTTTATCTTAAACACAAAAAATAAAAAGGATAACAATCATAAACCATGACTCCTGCCACGCCCTGGATTTTTGTCTTTTGGTTAGTGTATAGAAATACACTTTGATTTCGCCCTCCTTATCCTATTTTATTTTATGACCTATTATTGGTCTTGTTGGCAGGAGTCTTTGCCTTTAAAACCTATAAAATTTTATTAAAAAATATCAGAAATTAACGATTAAACAATCCTTTCTACTCTTTTATATTTGGAAATAAGATTGAAAATGAATATTTTTTAAAATTTTGATAATATTTGTATATAAAACTAAACTCATTTTGAAATGCAATATCTCAATAGAAAATTAGAGAGCAAAATAGTAAGGTACTTTAACAGAATACATTTCTGAAAAACCAAAAATGGATTTATATAAATTATTGACGAGGGTTGAAAATGAATTAAAAATGAAATTATTTAAGCAATATTGGGAGCTCATTCTCGATATTTGTGAAAAATAATTCGTTATATCTATTCCTAAAAAAAATATGGGGATTAAACTATTTTAGAAAACTACTTGAGATAATAAATAAACTAAAAAAGAAAATAAAAAGAAAATAAATTATTTTTCCAGATTATTTAAAAGAGATTCAATTTCATTTTGAATGACTTCGGGTTTCTTGGCTTCCATTCCCTTGATAGCCAATTTTCTCTCAATATTAGCACGGTGAACCGTGTTCATGGCGCAGAAGGGAA
>CAZRIR010000406.1:0-2701 GCA_964600195.1 uncultured archaeon
TAGCATTTTTCGCCGTATTTGCTTTATCTATCGTAATGTTATAATACGTGGGACCATTTGGTGGATTATCGACGGCTTTAAAGGTATAACCATAGATGTCACTCGAAGGCATGTTTGTATGGACGTCAACACTAATATCATCAGTCGTGTTAATTTCCAACCCCGTGAGATTCAATGAAACGTAAGCACAGTCTTGAACGCCTAAAGTATCATCACCGGAGAGAAATTGGATGTCACTTGCATTTTGGAAATCAAGATTAACGTCATGTCCAAGGGCGTCATGTACATCAACATCATCAAGGGTAATGGATTGATCTCCCGTATTTTTAATGAGTAGTGTTCCCGTCTCATTCGCCAAGATGTATGAGACAACTTTACCATCAACACCCACATCTAAACTATCAAGGGTTTTAATGATTTGAATATCTGAAGTATCATTGATAGTGTGAAGGTAAAACACGTTCGAACATACTTTGGGTGTCTCTCCAGCTCCATTTGCGGTAATTCTGATGCCCAGTTCATCGTTCACATCAATGGGGAAGTAAATTGATTCATTTATGGGAATTTTCATTAGCAATTCATCATTAGGGTCCAGATGAAAACTCCCAGAACTTGATTCGCATTTTACAACCGGGATTGAATACCATGCTCCATCAGAAAGGGATACATTTACTGATTCAATATCAACATCATAGTTACCTGTATTTTTAATCTTGACATATGCATCCGTGGTATCATTATCATATGTATATGCGTGAGAATTACTGAGATCAACGGGGATGTTATATCGGTAACTTCCGCCCAGGGAACTCGATACCTCAGGAGATATTATTCGAGAATTATTATAGATCGTGAGATTATAATTTTCATAATTCGAAGAGAATAGCACCTCATCCTTGTATCCATTAGGTGTTGATACTCCAATCATGTTTGACTGCGTGGAAAGAGGATAGAAGTTAACAGCATCCTTGTCCACGTTAGAGATTTTGAGATATGCCGATTCCCCGGGATTTAATATTGAGGAGCCACTCAAGTAAGTGGTAGCAAAATTGCTTAATGTATTGCTCTCTGTATTAGCATATATATCTTTAATATATGTGGTAACGGGTCCATTATTTTCTATATCAAGATAGATATCAACATGATTCTCATCCTTTTGAATCACTTTACTGTTCTCTTCGTTTATTTTTATTGAGTCTTGAACTCCTTTTTTCACCAATAAATAACTGGTATGTTCTGAAAAAATATAGGGATTTTCCAAGCCCTCAGCTTCAGCAGTTACGTTTATGCGAGCTTTATTGTCCACTTCAAAGGTACCCGGATCAAAATCAACCCATACCGAATCCTCCTCTCCTGCTTTTAATACATTGGTATTAGCTCCCTTTCCCATAGAAAAATCATGATTAACGCCATTTATTGAAACATTCGTTATGGTTAAATCTTTTGTCCCGGTATTTTGTAATGTAAATGTACCATACCCACTATCATATATTTTAGGATCATTAATTGAGAAACTCGATTCCAAAACGGTGTAATCCACTTTAAATAACTTGACCAAACCAAATGATGTAGAAGGACCATATCCAGAAGTTGGATCACCAAAATAAACGGGAATAAAAACATTTGACTGATATGCTCCCCCATCTGGTATGTGTGTTTTCCACGTGTTACCGTTCTGATCTTGATAATTATAGATTCGATTGTTATAATATCCTATTAAACTATTTGTTTCGCTGCTGGCAGATCCCCCAGTATTTACCCCCCAGAACATCAATTTTGCCAATTGGCTTTCAAACCATTTATCTCCTTTCACGCCTGCTGCCGTCGTGTATTCGCTTTCATTAAATACAGCACCATCAGCCCAATTATCCTCTTCCAAGCCAGCTGCTTTATATTGCTCATAATAATCATTACAGATTCTTAACATCCACTGCCATTTTCCCTCATCACCACCAAGATTGGTGACCAAAAACGTGAAATAAACTAAAACATAATCTGCTTTTAGCAATTTCAATATTTTAGCTGAATATATTTCATTTGTCTGCATGAATGCCATTCCCGTCAACCCATTCCTTGATCCATTTATATTTGCATTATCATCTACAGTGGTCACGTCTCCAATAGTCGTAAGCCAATATCCATAATCCCACCAGCTAACAACAACAGTGGAACTATTGAGATTATTGTTCATCCAAAGAAGAGCTTCTTCCCAATCATGGAATTGGGTTCCCGTGACCATTGATCCGTATGATAACTGATCGACCGATTGATCTACGGCATGGGCAACTTGAGCAATACAAACAACTCCAACAATTAAATATACAGCAAATACTTCAGAAGCTCCTATCGTATTTTTTACTTGTCGTCGACGTTTCCTACTTACTCCAGATTTTCGTTCTCCTATGAAACTACCATATGTGTTTAAAATACTGCTTAACCCATAAGCGGCAACGAGTGCTGCAATTGGAGCAAAAATTAATATGATTCGAGTCATGCTTCCGGTGAAATAAAATAACGTGAGAAGCATGATCATTAGTACGATATCCCTTGCATTCCCTCTCTTAAATGAAAAATAAATGCCCAATGGGACGAGCATAAGAGGAACCAGAGTATTATTATAAAAGGAACTCCAAGGACTCGGTACATGCTCCGCTACTGAAGCGACAAGTGATAATTGTTCTCGAATTAAAGGACTTATAAT
>CAZRIR010000407.1:0-2696 GCA_964600195.1 uncultured archaeon
CTTTTGGAGATCTTCTCAAATTATATAATGCGGCAGATCTTTCGTGTTTATGGTCATGGGTTGAAGCTGAAGGACTTGTACTTCTTGAAGCAATGGCTCAAGGAACACCATCTATTGGGGCTAATGGTTGCGGAATTAGAGATGTCATTCGTCATGGCAAAACTGGATATCTCTGTAATAATCTAGATGAATTTAAAGAACATACCGTAAAATTATTTAAAGATGAAGATCTTAGATTAGAATTCAGTAAAAATTGCAAGACTGTTGCTGAAAATTTTAGACACAGCAAGGTTGCTAAGACATGGATTAAAATGTATAAATTTACAATGGATGAGTTATATCCTTTAAGACACTATGGAAAAGAAAGAAAAATGCGAGTAAATTTGGTAAAACAATTTGTTAAAAGTGTTCCAAGCCTTTCTTTTTAATTTGAATTCTAAAAATTGTAGGTGTATTTTAAATTCTCAAGTTTTTCTTGGCATTTTTGACATAAACCAATATATTTTCTATCAATGTCTTCAACTGTATGTGCGAATGACATTACGCATTTTTCATTTGCACAATGATTAGGACCAATAATCAAGTGTCCTACTTCATGAATTAATTCTTTAATAATTCTTAGTTCATATAATGTTCTATTTCTTTTTCTTTTATAAAATTGTTCCTTCAATAATAAAGTTGAGACTATAGAGCAACGATGATCAATGTTAGCCTCTCCAAATAAAAAAATAATATTATTGTCACTACTTGAATATATGGGTAATTTTGTGATAGTTACAATCATGTCAAGGTTTTCTTCAGTTCGTTTATCAATTAAAACTTGAAAAAATTTGTTTGTAGGGTGTAAGAGTAATTCTTCTGACGATTCTTGAATGTCTCCTTTATATATCTCCTTCTTTATTCCCTTCTTCATAGCCATTTTTGAAAAACGATGATGCCCTAAGTCAATAATATTGTAAAAACAAGAATCATACACCATTTCTAAGTATGCAACAAAGGCTTCATAATATCTTTTTACAAAATTACTATTGAATAAGATACCTATATTGCAGGGGAAAATTCTTTGGGGTGGATTATTATCAATCAATCGTTTTTCATATGGAGAAGTAATACCTATACGGTAGGTGTATCTCTTGATTTTTTCTGAGTATTTTCTGAGTTTATGTTTAGATTTAGAAATTCTTCTTTGGAATTTTTTAATTCTTGAACTCACTTAGTATTTCTCACCGGTATCTACATTAAACAGTTCTTGCTAGATTATAATAATTGCCCTTTCCAATCATAATTTTCTATTAGATATATAAAAATTAAACTATATATAATTTCCAATCTTTTTGATCCTAAGATGTCAGAATTATCAAATAACGATCGTGAGAAAAAATTAGAAAATCAAGATGACGAGAATGCTCTTGATAATGAGCGGGATAAAGAGATACTTAGCAAAGACGTCATACCTAATTTTTTTCCTACTTATAGAATTAAAAGAAAGTTATATCCTATTCCTATTATCACTGTTGTTGTTTTCGCGGGTATATTGGCCTATTTAACGTATACTCTAGCAGGTATCAGGATAGATGGAGGGTATATTCCGGGGGGAGGTACCGATCCTTATATTGGTTTATTGAATGGTTTGATATTTACAGCTACAGCCGTAATTTCGGCTTTTATTATGATCTTTCTGGCAAAAAAAAAGGGAATTGGAGTATTGAAATATATTTTTGGATTTAGTTTTGGCCTCCTTGGTTTTTTATTAACCATATTTTTTGTTGGAGATGTAATTTTACGCTTGTTTTTATACAATTTTGATCTTATATATTCCGTTCTGTATATCTTATTAATGATTTTCACAGGATTTTTAACCATTTTAATGCTATATCGATATTTAACCGAAATGTCATTAATTACCAAAAATTTTATGGTTCTTTATATTAGTTTATTGACGGGGGCGTTGATGGGTGTTGTAATGCCTCTTTGGACCACACTGGCGATTTTAATAGGTATTTCTTGTTGGGATATCTTTGCGGTGCTTTATAAAAAAGGGCCAATCAAAGAAATGATTGATCTCGCATCAGAAGAAAGATATTCACTGGAGGAACAAATTGAAGAAAGAGAAAAAATTGATGAAGGAAAAGCCATTTATGATACTGCAAAATTAGAAATTGGAATTGGAGATCTTGTATTTTATAGCATGCTCACTTCAAGTGCTCTAATTCTTTCAAATAATTTATTGACCATGATTTTAACGGCAATGGCAATAATCATCGGGACAGGAATCACCATTTCAGGACTAAATCGAAATAAAATCTTGCCAGGACTTCCCATTTCGATTTTTCTAGGAATTGCGACAATGTTCATAAGTTGGGGTGTTCTTAATCTCCTTTAGTATCTAAATTTTCTAATATTTCTCAATCCAATGATTGAAAATTATGAATTAGATAAAATTCATTTTTAGAATTTTATAATGATGATGTCAATAGCAAATCAATGATCCTATCATTCATTCACTCAAATTGAAAATGAAATATTTTAAACTAATATCTAATTCTCCAAGGAATTACACACGTAAAAATAACCTAAAAAGGTTTTTATAAAATGTAATTTAAAAGATATTTATGGTCGATAATAGCCGAATTAAGAATATTTCCGTTATTGGAGCAGGTGTCATGGGTCGTGAAATTGCTCAAGTTGCACTCATG
>CAZRIR010000408.1:0-2680 GCA_964600195.1 uncultured archaeon
GGATGTCAATACAACGGGCGCGAGTGGCGGTGCGGAGGGAAAGAGTTCACGTATGCACGGAGGGCATTGGATCTGATGGAAATTCCTAAAGCCACGCAGGAGGAATTCCTAACCTTTTGCAGGGCTTTCGGGGGTTATTGTGATTGCGAAATCCTCATGAATGCGGCGCCCTACCTGCTCGGGGAGGAAACTCCTTACTGAAAAGAAATATTGCATTGTATTATATGCCTGATAATAAATAGAGCTTGTAAAATTTATGGATTCAAAAGATGAGATGTTGAGAAGGATGAAATCTTTATTTTTTATTACTGGCAATAATAACAAGTTTTCAGAAATATCCCAGATTTTTAAAAATAACAAGCTATCTTATAAATTATTACAATTAGCCATTGATCCCGTAGAGATTCAGGCTGATAATCTTAAAGATGTAGCATTATTTAAACTTGCAAGTGTAAAAAAAGAAATTAATGGCTCATATTTCGTAGAAGATGCCGGATTTTTTGTAGATAAACCTCTTAATGGTTTTCCAGGGGTTTATTCATCTTATGTCTTTAAAACAATAGGCAATGAAGGTATTCTAAATTTAATTGAAAATTATGAAAGTGCTGAAGCACATTTTAGTGCTATTATCGCATTATACTACGAACCTCTTGATGAGATTTACACTTTTGAAGGAATTATTAAGGGTAAAATTTCTGAGCAAATAAAAGGCACTCATGGATTTGGTTATGATCCGATCTTTATTCCGAATGAATTTAATGGTAAGACTTTTTCTGAATTAACGATTACAGAGAAAAATTCTATTTCCCATAGGAGCATAGCGATAAATAAAATGATCCAATTTTTAAAAACAAATTAAACCGTTTAATAGAATCCTTTTATTATTTTTGTTATATTAATAAATGAGAATTATTTATTCATTTGAAGATAATTATATATCTTGATGTAAAGATCTTGTTCAGCTTCTTGAATTGATTTTGAAGGTTTTGATTTTAATTTAAAAGGGAGTATAATTTGGAGAGTTTTAGGAAATATTTTTGGATTTTTCGCAATCCATTTGGGCGCATGATCGGTTCCTTTATTTTGATAGTCACATTTAATACGAGGGGTTATTCTATATTGTTTTTGCAAGTATTCAATTAGTTGATTTTTTTGAAATATTTTTGAATCTCTAATAATCGAGAGTAAATTAGGGAAATATCTATTGATGATTTTTTCTTCAACTATTCTTATATCACTTCCCGAATCTAGGAAAATTGCCCCACAAATCGCTTCAAAAACATCCGCTAAAATTTTAGTGCCCTCAATCTTTTGTCTAATAGATTTAAAGACAAATTTTTGTAAATTGATTTTATCTTTAGCAATCTTGTTGAGAGTATCATCATTTTCTAATCGTTGTTTTATTTTAGTAATCTTACCTGGTTCTCGGATCCCTTCATTATATAATTTCATGATAAAAATAACTTTAATGATTGAATCTCCAAGGGTTTCGAGAAAATTATAATCATTAATTTTTAACTCATGTGCTAATTGAGGAGTAGTCAAGGCTTCTTTCAGTAGATCTTCATTTAAAAATTTATAATCGATTAATTCTTGAAATGCTCTCAATTTATCTATCTTATCCATCAGATAAAATAAAAATATTATTATACATAAATTTTTATCTGAGAACTTGCTTCGGTTTAATGATGGATGAACTAAATTTTGGTATCATCAAATCATTATTAAGAGATATCGATAAAAAAAAATTGGATTTAGAATTATACATTCAAAATTTATCAATACCCTCTCGAAATGAAATGATGAAGGAGATAATTAGTGAGATCATTCTAAAAAATTCTTTTTTCAAAGAATTGAGTATCCCAATTGAGAAAATTTATGATAAAAATAAGAAAAAACAAGGAAGAATTCAGGATATTGTAGATGAACTCATAATCAACATCAAAAATACTCCTAATAAAAAAGTGATTTATCTTAGAGAATTCCTGAACCTATTTAAAGAGATTTATGAAACTGATAGAAACGTGATACTTCAATCACTAAAAGATGAAGAAATAGAAAATTTAAAAGATAAAATTATTTCTCTTGTAGAGATGTTTCAAATTGATATTAAATGACAAATAGGTTTTATTAAAGCTTATAATATCAAAATCAAATGCAATTATATTGTTTTACCACAGGGAAAAAAATAAGCATGAGATAAATATGATTAAATCCTACCCGCTAGAGCAAACATTTTCTTCATGATAAGTAAATTTTTAATGCCTCTAACCTTTATTTTACGGGTAATTACTTTCCATATCATTCCCATAAGGCTAAGCTTGCCCGTGGCAATGTCGAGTAATAATGGTAAGGTTGTTGTAATCATTCCATTCCATTTCAAAACCTTCTTTTTCAAGCTTTTTTTATCTTTATTGCTTATTGATTCAATTGAAATTTTTGAATTATTTACACTCACAACTGCCGCATATTTTGTATCTTTAGCATTAATCATTAATTTTAAATTAAATTTAGAATAATTTTGCTGGAATCTTTCATTATTTTCCAAGGGCATGAGCATTTTATAAAGAACTCCTCCTACCCCTCTTGGTTTTTTTATCTTTTCTTTTTGTTTTGTTTTACTCATGATCAATAACAAGATGCTAATTTTTGATCTGTACAACGCTTAATGACTTATAAA
>CAZRIR010000409.1:0-2673 GCA_964600195.1 uncultured archaeon
TTTTTCCTGTGACGTTTTCGTGTTTTATTACGATATCCTTTATGAAGTGTTATTTCAAACACCTTAAAATGGTTATATATAAATAAAAATTGTAAATAGTATGTCAGTTCAATGATTTATAATTTATCAATTTTATCAATTTTTTTTCTCATTGAAGAATCTTGATAACATCTAATTCCCTACATTTCATCGGAATTTTAAAAATTTCTGCAAAAGAAGGAGTTGTTCGACCCTCATCACCGTGGATCAATTCTTTAACATAGGTCCCTCCTTGAACTTCAATTTTAAATTCAAAAAGGGTTGATTTGATATAACTACCTTCTATTTTATATACTTTTTTTTCTCGAACCTTATTTGCTCTCCTGTGGGAAACTCGTAAAGGTGTTTTTTGCTTTATGTAATTATTTTCCATTTTTTTTAATAATTCTTCATATCTCTCTAAAAACTCAACTTTGCTAATAGTTTCGCTTATTTGACATAATGCTCTATAGATTTTGCGAGTGTTTTCAGCACTTTGTTTTATTGATATGACCTCATTTTTATCTGAATACCTTAATCCACTTATTTTTACCTTTTTCTTCATTTTTTTATTGGTTTTTTTTTCCATTTTCAGTAGATCTAAAGATCGAACTTGGGGATCTTTTAGCTCAAGTATGAAAGGCCTTCCATCACCTAACATCCTCACATCAATATCTTCTCTTCCAGCCCCATGAAACTTAGATGAGGTAGATTTCGCGTGCATCATAAAGATTGGATTAATTAATTCCTCTACACTCGTTAAATATTGTTTCCCGGAATAATTACATTCTTCACATCCTCTTCCCTTACAATTCCTACAGTCCCAATGAGTTTGGGGAATTCCTCTAATTAGCTTATTATATCTACCATAAATAAAAAGAGGTTTTAACACTAATTCTATTTCGCAACTGTTATATCCAATTGAAAATATAATCGTAACTTCAGGATTGTTAAATTCAGTTGCTTTATTTAATTTTTTAGTCAATTTTCTACCAATAACTCGATTGAAATGGTTTTTAAATGACTCGGATTCTAAAAGACTAAATTTTGACTTAAAATTATCCTCTTTATTGATAATATGTGGATCCAAACTAGTACCTACTAACAAACTATTGAATTCTATTTTTGAAAGAGGTTCTAAGCTTTTTTTAACGTATTGGTCTATTTTGGAAAAGATTCCTTCACAAAGGTAGCATTGAGGCTTATCATTTTGATTTGAATAAACAATACCTTCATTCTCTAAAACTTTTCTTGAAGGAATGAACCTAGCATTTTCAGCAAGTGTTTTCAAGTTGACAAGTGCCTCTTTTTGACTCTCATTATCACTTGATAAGTATTTTTGATGATATTCTAACGTTGATGTCAAAAGTAATGAATTTCCCCTCTCCAGATTCGTAGTATGCGTGCCTAATAAAGCAAACATTCGGCCTAAACAATCAGGGCAAATATAATAATCTTTATATATTTCAATAGTCTTACTGAAAATACTCATTAATATAAATAATGATGATTCTAATTAGAAGTTATTTTTAACAATCATTAAAAATTAATTTTTATGAAAAATAGTTACTCATCTTCCAACCATCCTAATTCTTTAAGAGCAGAATCTAAGGCAGTTGATTCTTCATTTAAAACAAAATCCGTACTATATTCCGAATCCGTCGCCATTGTTTCGAAATCAGGAATATTTAGTTCATCAAAAGAAGGCAATTTTTCAGTAGATATCCCTTCTTTAGGCGCTTCTGGGGGTTGGATTTTAAAAGTTGGATGCGTATCTGGTTCTTCCTCGATCTCCATTGGGGTATAATCATCAAGAGGAATTGGAGGTACTTCATCATCATATACTTCCATTTGAACTTCAGGTTTCACCTTGGCTTGGCTTGGTATTGCCACACTTTCTGTAGACTTTGGAAGGCCCATAGAAACACTCTGTGGAATGCTTACAATATTACCTCCTGCTTCAATATCTTCAAATTTTTCGACAACACCCATGGATGCTTTCTCCTCGGCATCCCAATCATCAAGAAATCCGAGCAATCCATCTAGTGCAGCTTTATCTTGTTCAATAGAGGGTTTGAGAGGTGTTGTTGCTGCAACATATTCATCTTTCCGTTTTTCCTCCTCAATTTTCTTCTTTTCTTCTAAATGGATTGATTCTTCAGTTAATTCTCCTCCTGACATTAATATATGTAACTTCAATGCCAAGTCTCTTAAATATCCTAAATAATATCCTATCCGATAAGGTGTTTTAAGACCACAAAAAATGATGTATTCTTCATTAATGGCAACAACTATACTAAATCCCCCTTTATTATGAAGTATTATTTCTTTTAGCGTACTATGATTTGTCGCATCTGAAAGTCTTACACCCAAGTCTATTAGTGCCGTACATGATGCTGATATTGCATCAGCATCTAATTCCATAGAATTAGCTGAAACAATCTTCATTCCTACACGGGAGATGATAGAGAGTCTTTCTAAATCTGTTTTTGACTCCTCCTTTTTTAAAAGGAGCATCATATTTTTTCTGATGTCTTCTGCTATTTCCGACATTTTACTTTTTAGTCCACTTACGGTCCTTTTTTTTTATATTGAATCAGTTGTTTTCTCTAGAATATATCATAATAATTTTAAATAATAAATATATCTATGCCC
>CAZRIR010000410.1:0-2654 GCA_964600195.1 uncultured archaeon
GTTGATATTCCAGTGTTCGAATAAATTTATTCCTGTTTTCGATGTTAAAGTAGATCAAGACATTCCTACAAAAAATTAAATCAAATTTCCAGGAATATAAATTTATTTTAGTAATATCTTCATTGAGAAGGGTGACACTATTTTTTATTTTATTTGATATATGATATTTATTTCCCACTGGTGTAGATTTTTTCTTGAAATATTTATTTTCAAAATAATTTGACATGTATTTTATTGATTCTTCAGAAAAAATTCCCTTTTTCGCTGCGTCTATTGCATATTTATCAATGTCTGAAGCGACTATTTCAGATTTAGTCAAATGTGGAAAAATATTACGGATATTATTCAAGATCATTGCTAAAGAATAGGGTTCCTCACCAGTAGCACACCCACATGACCACAAATAGAGGGGTTTCTTAACATTTTTTGGATTGTTGATTTTCTTGTAAAGAGATAATTCTTTGAGATTTGATAATAATTTCTTATCATGTATTATTTCCTGTTCTGCAATCATTGTTCTTTTTGGTAATTTCTCGGGTGTTTCTGGAATTCTTGGTCTCAGACATTTTATTAATTCTTTATCATTTGCTTGTAAAGATCGGAGGATCATATATTGAATAGTAGCATATACATCCCAATCTCTAAAGAAATAAGTATAGTTTATGTTAAAACTGTCAACAAATCTTTTAAGTTCATTGCCATTCGATAATAAATAATTGTTATATTTTTCAAGATTATTACAATTAACTCGTATCATTCTTGCTTTTATCCGTCTCAATATGAAAGTTCGGCGATAATATCCCAAATTCAACCCTGTCTTTTGTTTTAATAACGTAATTAATTCTTGGAACGATTTTTCGTCTATTTTAATAGGAATTAATTCCGCCATCGCCTTTTACTTTATCATATATTTAGTTTATTTATCTTATAACAGTATTTAAAATAACTTTGAATTAGTTTTAATATATATGTGATTTCGAGAATCAATTTGAATTAATCTTCCAAAATTACCAAATAATGTTTCTGTCTTTCCTAATATTAAGATTCCATTTTCTGCCAGGTGTCTATCAATGATTCTTAAAAATTTATGGCGATTTTCTTTATTGAAATAAATAAATAAATAACGGCAGAAGATAATATCATATTTTTCATTCGGTTTTGCGTGTCCTTTAGTTACATCTTCTTGAATTAACTCTACTTTCTTTTTTATTTCTTCATTTATCGTATTTACATGGCCGAAATGAACTTTTTTCTTTTTAAAATATTTCAGTTCATAATAATCAGAAATTTCTTTCATGGAGTCATCAGAATATGTCCCCTTTTTTGCTTTTTCAATTGCCTCGGTCGCTATGTCTGATGCAATAATTTTATAGTAGGGAAAATTGGGAATTTGTTGCTCAAGATTATTAAGGATCATAGCTATGGAATAAGGTTCTTCTCCAGTAGCACAGGGACAAGACCAGATTTTAATAGTATTTTTATCATTTTTAGGTTCTTTTAATTTTTGATAAAATGAGAGGTGATCCAAGAAGATAAAAATATCAATATAACTTTTTTCAGGTTTGCTGGAAACTTTTTGAATTTTAAGTTGATTTCGGGCGTCATTACGCTTAGAACGGAATTTTGCAATTTTTTGAGGACTTGGCCGGATATAACTATGAATCGATCCTTTATTAACGTTTAAACCATCCAAAAAGATTTCTTGTAGAGTTTCAAAAACATCATAATCACGAAAGAAAAAAGTATAATTAATGGTAAATCCTTTCAAAAACCTCCAAATTTCTTCTTCATGTAATTTCAAATAGTTGTGATATTCTTTAAGAGTCGTACAATTAACTCTTATCATTCTGGCTTTAATCCGTTTTTCGATAAAATTCTGTCTATAATATTCGAAATTTAATCCCGTTTTCTTGTTTAAAAATTCAAGTAAGATCTTGTAATATTTTGCATCGATTATTATGTTCTCGATGTTCGACACCTTTTACATGTAAATTCGCTCGTATTTCTTATAATTTTCAACCCATAAATATCATTCTTTAATTATTAACATCTCTATAATAAAAATTTTGGAATATATATCTTGGCAATTTAGAAAAAAAAGATTAGTTGAATTTTCTGAATACTTCTTCGATAGATGACCCAATAATTTCAATGTTATTTAAATTGGCGATACCTAATCCCTTTTTTTCTGCAATTTTTAGATATTTAGGTGAACGTCCAATGATAGAACTTCCCACGCTGTCTACTGCCACAGGATCTTCTCCGGCAATTATTAAATCCATCTTTACAGGCGATCCACCTATTTCAAAACCATCAGAGCCAATTATTCCATCAATTACCTGAAATTTCATTTTAGAGCGAAAAAGGGAGGTAAGATCCACGATTTTTTCATGAATATTGGAATGCATAATTCCCTTGGGTAAAAGTGCGCCCATCATGTTCTTCATGCAAAGAGTAGTTCCTGCCATCGAATGGGTCTTTAATGATGGAACGGAAATGATACAAGACACGTCTTGGACGATTTTTGCTATGTTCACGGTTTTCAAAGCGAGCGAGTTTTCAATTCTTATGTTTTTAATTCGTTCATCCTGATTTAAATCAGCAATTATTATTCCATATTTTTCCAACCTAGAAACATTGTTTAATTGCATAGT
>CAZRIR010000411.1:0-2647 GCA_964600195.1 uncultured archaeon
GAATTTTTACAGCGGGAGAAAAAGAACATTATAAAGAATTAGAAAGAAAAAAAGGTGGCATTCCCATTAATAAAAGCATTCAGCAGGATATCAAGACTATGCAGCAGGAATTAGGTTTAAATAAATATAAGTTTTCTTTCTAAATTCTCAAAAAAATATTCCGTCCGTGCGACCCTGAAATGGTTCTGAATGCAATATGATATCTTGAAGATTTGCAATATTTATCTTTCCTTTCAATTCCTTCTCAATATTGGTAATGATCTTATGAATCTTAGCTATATTTAAATTGCCGTCAAAAAAAATATGAAGTTCCAAAACGCAATAATCCATTGCAGTCCAGAATTCTAAACCATGATACCCTTTGACTTCGTTATGCTTTTTAAGACTATTTTCAATTAAAGATTGAATATCATTCATTCTATCTTTATCAACGGGATTACAAGTTAATTCTTTAGGCTTGATTGCATCAAGTTTCTGAACACTCTCAATATGAGTTATTACTCGTGTCAAAAAATTAGCCTGTTTCATGATTTCATTTTCAAATTGAGTACAAATTTCATGTGCGTCATTAAGAGAAAGGGAGTTATCTACAACAATTACTAAAGATAAGAATACCTCATCTTTTATAGTAAAAACGTTCACATCTTTTATATTCAAAATATCAACGTATTCTGAATAAATTGAATAGATCAAGTTAATCAAGTTTTCACTAATGGTTTTTTCCCCTCCAAGAGGGTTCATTTCTATGATACATTCAATATTATAGAAAGGAATCAATTCTTTACTGATTCTCCTTATGGATTTTGTTATTTCATTCGCATGAATTACTGAAATATGATCCTCAACAGATAATTTAACTTCTAAAAAAAGTTTATTCGCACTTGCTCGCACTTTTATATCTTCAACTCCATTTACATGATCTAAATAAAAAATATTTTCTCTAAGCTCTTCCAAGACTAAAGAATTGATTGGATTTTCATCAGTTAAATCTTTTAAACTCTTTTTGATTAATTTTAACGCTCCATAAATGATCCATAGAGAAAGAATGATACTGAAAATTAAATCTAGAAAATATATTCCAAATAAAGAAAAAATAAAACTAACAATGACTAATAATGCTCGCAGAGAATCTTGAAATAAATTTAGACCTTGGATTTCCAGAGAAAGACTTTTATGCTTTTTTCCCCGCCATATTAAAATTCTAGAAAAAATTACATTTATTATGAATGAAATAACAATTAATTCTAATCCAAGCTCTGGAGATGAGATTGTATAATTTCCAGCAAAAATTACCTGAATTGTGTTATTTAGAAGGAATGCATATAACATGATTAAAACTACGCCTTGAATGAGAGCACCAATAGGATCAATTTTTCCGTGGCCATACATGTGTTCATAATCCGCTGGTTTAATGCTGGTTTTAACTGAATAAATTGTGAGCATTACAAAAAAGATATCTGTAAAAGTATCTATCGATTCAGATAAGAAGCTTAAACTTCCTGTAAATAATATCCCAAATGTCTTTAAAATTGTTTGAAATAAAATTATGCCTAGCGCAACTATACCATATTTAACATTTAGCTCCAAGACAATACAACTCTCACTACAGGTAATTTATGAACGGTAATAAAGGAAAGAGATTTTTAAATAAAAAAGATTATGGTTTGGTTGGAATAACGAAAAATAAAAAATAGATTAGGACATTTTAATCCTTCTTTTAAATAATAGTACCATAGTTATAGATATGACCCCAATAATACCAATCATATATATAACATCATATCCTGGAATGCCTCCCGTTACTGTTTCAGTTGAAAACCAACATGCCATCAATGGGAAATGATCTAGTATCCCTGAGTAATTACCGGGGATAGAATAAGGAGTGTCCCCGATACAATCACCATTTGAATCTATACCATTATAATCGGACCAATAATTTCCGAAACCCTCAACATCCCATTTAGTATTCGAACCATTATCATAAGCATTTATACCACTTGGGTTGTTAAACCAGTTTTTACTAAAAGAATTCTTTTCTGGAAATTGTACATAATTCGTAGTGCTAATATAGGCTCCATAAATATTATTATTGATAATCGTATTCCATTCAATAAAATTAACATCGGCAATGTTTTCAATATTGATTCCATAATCGTTACCTTCCAGATGATTTATTATAATTTTATTATCTGAAGAAATCAAAGCAATTTTTATTCCATTAATATCATTACTATTAAATTCGTTATTGAAAACGGTGTTATTATTAGAGTAGGTTTGAATAAATAATCCATAATAATAGTTGTCATTAACCACATTGTTATTCAAGGTATTATTGGAACTTCGATACAAGTTAATTCCAAGTCCAGAGTTATCATTTATTTGATTATATCTTATAGATATATTAAAACAATATCTTATATTTAGTCCTCTATAATTATATGATATAATGTTTTTTTCAAGAATGCCATGTTTTGTATTATTTAAGAATATACCCGCGTCATTTGTACCTCCTCCGGCATTTAAAATAGTGCAATTTCTTATTTTGAAATAATTTTCGGAATTTTTAATAATAATCCCACTTCCAACACCATTAGCATTTATGATTGCATTTTCAATAATATATGTGTTACCTTCTAAAAAGCACCAA
>CAZRIR010000412.1:0-2631 GCA_964600195.1 uncultured archaeon
CACTTTTTCTTGAGAAATTTTATTAAGATAAATAAGTAGATTCCTGCAGAAGATAATATCATATTTTTGATTTAGGAAATGACCTTCAGTTACATCTTCTTCTATGAATTTTACTTTTTCTTTAATATCATCTCTTAAAGAATATTTTAATTCATAATCATCATGAAATTCAGTAAAATATGAATAATAGAGAAGGGGTAATTCATGAAGGGAATAAGAATGATATATTGCTTTCTTAGTATTCTCTATAGCTACTTTATCAACATCAGAAGCGACTATTTCCACTTCAACATTTGGATATTTTTTACAATTTTTTTTCATGAAATCAAATAACAACGCCAATGAATAGGGTTCCTCTCCTGATGAACAAGGAGCAGACCAAATTTTTAAGATATTTTGTCTTTTTCTCGTTATTTTATTATTAAGGAAATACCACATTAATCCCCTATATACTTCATAATTTCTGAAAAAATAAGTATAGTTAACTGTAAATTCCCTTTTAAATTCATTGATTTCTAATGGATTTTCATGTAAATATTCCAAATATTCTTTATTCGAACAAATATTCAAGCGATTCATCCTAAAAATTATTCTTCGCTTGAGAAATCGGTCTTTATAACATTCCAGATTGATATTTGTCGATTTGCTGAGGAGAATTATCAGGTCTTGTACTGATTCGGATTGAAAATGAATTTTATCTAATGTTGATCCCGCTATCATGATAGGTATCTTTGTCCCCTGTTGTTGTTATTAAAAAAAAAGATTCATATAAATGAATTTGATCATTTTTTTTCAGTTAATATGTTTGTGAAATAATATGATATTAATTGATGGACAAGAATGTTAAAAAATTAGTTCATTTTCTAATTTTTCAGTAAAAAACCGTAATCAAATGTTCATTAACACTTTATTTCTAAGATAAGATTCACTTGTATCATAAAAAATTAATTTTGTGAAGTTTACTTTTTTGTGAAAACTATATTAGAGCTCATGAAACCAACAGATTAGCAATTCATTCGTGCTAATTTTTACAAAAATCAGAAATCTAGTTTAAAAGATTGAGAATTTTAAATTTTTAAGTAAAAATGAGCTTTTGGATTGATTAATTGATATTTACTGCTTTTTGAATTGATTATCATTTCGGTCTTTCCTACGACAAGCAATCCATTGTAGATGAGATGATCTGATAAAATTTTAAGCACTTTTCGCTGAGAATATAAATTAAGATAAATTAAAAAATTTCTACAAAAGATAATATCATACTTTTCATATAATTGATGACCTTCAGTCAAATCTTCTTTGATGAAAGTAACCTTTTTCTTGATTTCATCATTTAAAATATAGCAAGGTCCATATTGCCCATTTTTTCGTGTGAAATATGAAAGGTAAATTTTGGGGATATCTTTTACGGAAAATTGTTCATATTTTCCTTCTTTTGCAATTTTTAAGACATTTTTATCAATATCAGAAGCAGTGATCTCAACCTCAGGAATATTATTTTTAATTTTCCTTAAATAATCGAACATTATCGCAATAGAGTAAGGTTCTTCACCAGTAGAACAAGGAGCTGACCAAATTCTCAAAATATCATTTTTCTTTCTTTTAATTTTTTGATTGAGAAAATCTTGCATTAAAGCTTGATATACATCAAAATTTCTAAAAAAATAAGTATAATTAATAGTAAATAGATCGCTAAATTCATTGAATTCAGAAGGATGTCGCATGAGATACTCCATGTACTCCTTATCAGAAATAAAATTGAGACGAAACATCCGTGCTTTTATTCTCCTTTCTAAAAATTCTCTTTTATAGCATTCAAATTTTATTTTTGTTGAATTTCGCAGATTCTCAATTAAAAATTGGATTGAGTTCGGGTCAAATTGAATTTTATCTATTGCTGGTTGTGCGAAAGTCATGATGATATCTATATTAATTTAATAATTTGTGTGTAAAAATCCTAGAACTTGATCAAAATCCATAATTTATTGGTAAAAAAGTAAAGTTTATGATAAAAAAAATTCTAATAGTTAAATAATAATTAGTATTTTTAAATTTAAGGATTTCACGAAATTAGCATTTTTTTAGGTAGATAGAACGTACTAAAACTTTTCCTTTGTGGTATAATAATTCAAGTCTTAAATTATAAATCAATAGAAAATCAATCCTTTTTCAAACCAAGAATATATTCATATCCAAAATGACAATTCCGATAATATTCAATCTTGAATGATTTGGATTTGATATATTTAATGAGTGGGCGATGTACATTAATACCCCATTTTAAGTAATAATTATCCATGTAAGGATTTAAAATTTTAAAAGGATATTTTGAACTAAGTTTCATCCCAACTATTGCAAATTTTCCTTTAGGCCTGAGGAGTTCATAAATTTTATCAATAGCCTCAATATAATCAGGAATTATAGATATCGCATAAGTACAAAGAGCGGCATCAAACTGATTATCGGTGTTAAAATTAACGATATTTAGAGATTTTAGTATGATATTCCTCCAATTATTTTTAAGAATTCTTCCCTTTGCGAACTCAAGAGATTTTGGAGAAATATCTAATCCCACAAGCATTCCTTTATTTTTTAAATAACTTTCAATAATCTTGAAATTAAATCCTGTTC
>CAZRIR010000413.1:0-2625 GCA_964600195.1 uncultured archaeon
ATAACATGTCTAAAAGTGGAGAAAAAAAATCTACTAAAAAAGAAAAGATAGTTGGTATTGATTTAGGAACTTCAAATAGTGCATGTGCGATTTTGAATCCGATAACTAGGCAACCTGAAATCATTCCTGCTGCGGAAGGAAGAACTCTCGGAGGTAAAGCATTTCCTTCCTACGTTGCATTTAATGAAGAAGGTCAAAAAATCGTAGGTGAACCAGCTCGACGACAAGCAGTGTCCAATCCTGAAGGTACCGTTTATGCCATTAAACGGAAAATGGGAACCTCATATAAAGCTAAAGTGAAAGTAGGAAAAGAAAATAAAGAATTCAGTCCAGAAGAAATATCAGCAATGATTCTAAAAAAAATCAAAAATGATGCTTCTGCATATTTAGGAGAAGAAGTAAAAAAAGCGGTCATTACCGTTCCTGCATATTTTAATGATGCTCAAAGAACCGCTACAAAAAATGCTGGGGAAATTGCGGGTTTGGAAGTGGTAAGAATGATAAATGAACCCACAGCAGCTTGTTTAGCTTATGGATTAGATAAAGATACTAAGGATAAGTTATTAAAAATTTGCGTGCTCGATCTCGGTGGAGGAACTTTTGATATAACCTTAATGGAATATGGGGAAGGTGTCGTGGAGGTCATGTCGACTGCGGGAGACACACATCTAGGCGGTACGGATATGGATAATGAAATCATAGAATGGCTTGCAGCAGAATTCCAGAAAAAAGAAGGGATCGATTTAAGAAATGATGAAAAGGCAATGATCAGGATCAAGGATGCAGCAGAGAAAGCAAAAATTGAACTTTCGACGACCTTATCCTCAAGCATTAATTTACCTTACATTACTCAAAAAGATGGTAATCCTCTTCATTTAGAGATGGATCTAACGAGAGCAAAATTGGAATCTTTAATTGAACCCACGTTAAAAAGATTAGATCCAATCATGCATAGAGCAGTATCAGATGCCAAATTATCCGCGGCTGACGTGGATAAAATTATCTTGGTCGGTGGTCCTACAAGAATGCCCTCGGTCCAAGAAAGATTTAAGAAATACTTTGGTAAAGAACCAGAACATAGTGTTGATCCAATGGAATGTGTAGCCATGGGTGCTGCAATACAAGGTGGAGTCATTGCAGGTGATGTAGAAGATCTTTTATTGTTAGATGTTACGCCTCTTTCATTGGGAGTTGAAACACTTGGAGGGGTATTTACTAAGCTAATTGAAAGAAATACAACCATACCTACAGAAAAATCTCAAATATTTAGTACAGCAGCAGATAATCAACCTGCAGTGACGATTAACGTTCTTCAAGGTGAAAGAACAATGGCTAAGGATAATATTTCATTAGGAACATTTCACCTCACTGGAATACCACCTGCTCCTAGGGGAATACCACAGATTGAAGTTAAATTCTCAATTGATGCCGATGGAATTGTTCATGTAAATGCAAAAGACCTAGGTACCGGGAAAGAAACTGGTATTACGGTTACAGGCGCTCAGGGGCTAAGTGAAGAAGAGATTGCTCAGAAAGTTAGAGATTCAGAAAAATACGAAGATGAGGACAAAAAACTTAGAGAAAAAATAGAAACGAAGAACATGGCCGAATCAATGATATACCAGACTCGAAAAATGATGGATGACAACAAGGATAAAATACAAGACAAGGAGAAAAATGATATTGAAGCCGCTATAAAGTCCTTAGAAGATGATATTAAGACTGATGATGTCGAACGAATTAAATTAGGAATTGAAAACCTTCAAAAATCAATGTATGGATTTTCCCAAAGAATTTATGGAGATCAATCACAACAAGCCGCTTACCAGCAGGCAGCTGAACAAGCCCAACGTGCAGCAAGTGGAATGGGTGGAGCGCCTCCAGGTGGTATGGGGGGTATGGGTGGAGTGCCTCCAGGTGGTATGGGCGGTATGGGAGGTACAGGTGCTGGTGGAGCAAGTTATAAAAAAGATGAAAAAGAGGACAAGAAAAAAGTCGTCGATGTTGATTGGGATGAAGAAGATTAAAAAATACTCATTTCAATTAATAAACAATATTTTTTTACAATTTATATTTTAAGATTAACTAATATTGGTTCTAATCTCAACAATGACAACGAAAAAAGAAAACAAGGAAAAAATTATGGAAGAAGATAATTCAATCAATGATGAAATAAATGATTCAGATGAAACGGGAAAAAAAAAGGATAGTAATGAAATTGAAGAAGAATTGGATCCCCTTGAAAAATTAACAAAAAAAGAGTTAATAGATAAAATAAAGAATCTCATAGAAGAAATCACAATAAAAGCAAAATATATAGAGAATTTAAAAGATTGGAAAAACAAGTACATGCATTTACAAGCAGAATTCGAAAATGCTCAAAAACGATGGAATCGAGATAAAAGCATGTTACGTCTTGAGTACATGGCTTCTGTTTTAAAGAATTTCCTACCTCTTTATGATTCTTATAAAAAAGCAATCGAAGGAGATCCTGACAATAAAAGCATTGAACAATTTTATAATCAATTCTTAAACATTTTTAAGGCTCACGATGGCGCTAAAATCATGGACATAAAAATCAATGATCCTTTTGATTATCATTATCATGAAGCTTTGGCTTCAGTT
>CAZRIR010000414.1:0-2624 GCA_964600195.1 uncultured archaeon
GTGGAGATATTCTTAGTATTAATGAAGAATTTCTAGGAAATATTTCTACTTCACACTTTTTTTGTTCAGAGAGCAGTCGTGCAAAATAACTTCCCCAGAACTCACTATATTTTATGCTATGAAAATCGTGATAAAATGACATCTGGTAAGATCCTTTACTTCCAGTTTCAATCTCAATTTTGTAGAAATAATTTGCTGCCAACCAAACACATTTTATCGCTTTTAATACCTCTTCGAGATCCATGTCTTCAATGCTCATCCTCGTATACCATTCCAAAATATCTACGGCAATATTTTCGATTAAAGCATTTTCATAATCTCCCGAAAGATATGCCAAATAAGTCTTTTTTCCAACTAAAACCATGTTTAGTTCATTTCTGGCCCTATCCCATATTGCTTGTAAATCATCCTTATTTTGGGGATTATAACTTTTATCAAGAATCTCCAATGCTTTTTCTAGAACTTTAGACTTATTTCCAAAAATTTTTTCATCATTCTTGTCTTTTAAGTTGGCGTATTTATCCAAAATTTCGTTTGATTCTTGTGATAATGTCGTATGGATTGTTTTTTTTGAAGTTTTTACTAATTTTTTACTCATTTTATTCACATTGCACAATCAATTTGTTCATTCTATAATATTAATATGAACACGAAATTTAAAAAGGTGAGCATGTTAGTCTATAATTTTGCTTAAAGATATAACACAAGGTTAATTAAGATTAATATAATTGAATTATTTTAGTTTAACAATCTTTTGAACGGATACTTTGCATTTTTTCTTTTAGTTATCTTCTTTAAATATATAAAGATAGTTAGTTGAGGATGAATGAACATATTTCTTCAATTAATGTTCATAACATTTAAATAGAATGTTCATTATTACTTTAATAGTGGACAACAATAAAAAAAATACTTAAAAAAATGGTCTTAAACAGAGAAAAAAATGAAAATTTTAAGGATTCTGGGAAAGAAGCTTTAGATCTCATTTCCCTCCCGACATGCTATGCAAATTATTGTAAAAGTCATATTTCATGTAAAAATTGCGCCGTAAAAATGAAATGTAAGTCAATAAATAATCCAAAAGAACCGCATTGGTGCAATCCTGATTAAATTATTAAGTAAATTCTCAATGATAGTATAACTTCATTCCAAGAATATTAAAAATTAAAATAATTATAGTTTAATGAATACAAATAATATATTACTATTCTATAATATTGGTAAGAGGATAATGACGAAAATCGATGATAAAGGAAAAATTGATACTGAAAATACAATAGAATATCCCTCTTGCTATGCAAATTATTGTAAAAACCATGATGCTTGCCAAGATTGTAAATTTAAGGAAAGTTGTAAGCTCATTAAACAGCCAAAGGAACCAGGTTGGTGTCAATAATTTATTTAAAATCTTCATATATTAAGTAGATAAAAATTTCAACATCATGAAAGATAAGGAAAAAGATGAGATAATTGGCGGACATAATTGGAAATTTAGTGATGAAATTTATTTTAAATTGACTCATAAACAAATTTCCTCTGAATATAATCCAACCATTACCAGTCGGATAATAAAAATCAAAAAAAAAGGGGATAAAAATATTTTTCTTACATGTTGGGGGGCTCCAACATTTAAAGATATTGATTGTAATTATATCTTTCATGTTTACGATAAAGATTATATTGAATATGTTGTTTCTACTTCTTCTGGTAATACAGTTGAGGGTTTGGCTCGAAATATAAAAAAATATAATGAAGAATGTAATAAGAATATAAAAGCAATCCTTCTGGTTCCAGAAATCTCCGCATACAAGGTTTCAAGTCACGTTATAAAAAATAATCCTTTCGTTAAATATGTAGTTCTGAAAAATTCTACATTAGATAGTATTCGAGCTGTTGCTACAGACCTTATAAAAAAAATGTCTGATAAGTATAATGTTGTTTGTGCTGACGCAGACCTAAAAACAGCAGCATATTCTCAAATTGGTATTCTTTTAAACCATCAAAACTTGATGAATGAGCAGACTTGTTATGTTCAAACGGTATCCGGAGGGGTGGGTCCTACAGGATTCATCGAAGCGGCTTATAAGTTGAATGTCAAACCGGAAATACTTTTAACCCAACCTAAAAATGGGAATTCAACCCCAATTATTGATGCTTTAAATGCTCATGAAGAAGGAAGAGATCCCATTCTTGCGGTAGAAAATGGAAATTATGAAACATCTACTATTGAAACCACTTTGGGAAGCACTAAACCCATATATGCCATAAAGAAATATGTTCAATGGAGAGAAAGGGGAGGTATGATTAATGGTGCGAGTATTTCGAAAGAAGAACTACTTAGAGATAAAGATAAAATTCTAAATATTTTAGTAGAAGCAGGAATCTATCCAAATATGGATGTAGGAAATAAACTTTTTGATTTGGAAAAAAGCGGGCTTATCGCCATCATTGGGGCACTTAAAACAATAAAAAATATTGAGGCTGAAAATATTGTGATTAATTTTACTGGCAGAAATGTAGATCCTTTTTCGAAAAGCCATAAATCAGCAAAACCACATTTTTTATTTGATCCGTCAAGAGGCATAGATGAATTATTAAAAGAACTCAATTTAGACTAATTTTAC
>CAZRIR010000415.1:0-2608 GCA_964600195.1 uncultured archaeon
TATCATTTTGACTTCATGAATTCATCAGGTTTTATTGGACCAAGATCATTTAAAGTTTTAACAAATTCACTAATCACTTCTGCATATTTTTTACCCTCACCAGCACTTATACTCTCAATCTTTACCCGATTTTCATTAATACCTGCCTCTCCCAATAATTCCTTAATGCTTTCATATCTATTCTTAGCTTTTAAAAATCCTGTATCATAATGACAATCTTGTTCATGACAACCTGCTATTAAGACACCATCAGCACCATTAAAAAACGCTTCAAAGACTAGAGAAGGGTCGAGCATTGCCGTGCACATCACTCGAATTGCTCTAATATTGCTTGGATATTCGATTTTGCTAGTTCCAGCTAAGTCTGCTCCCATATAAGCACACCAATTGCATAAAAAAGCCACGACTAGGGGTGATTCTTTTTTTTCTGAAAGAAGTTTCTTCAATTTTGAAACGATTTGAGCTTTTTTAAATCCAGGAATATGTAACGCATCAGCATGACACATAGCAGCACATGCCCCACATCCCGTGCAATTAGCTTGGATGAGATTTAACTTCTTATTTTCAATTTTAATCGCATTATACACGCAGATATTTTCACATAACCTGCATAAATCGCATTTAGTTTCATCATAATAAGCAATTTGAGGGTTTAATTCAACCTTTCCCTTTGACATGAGTGAGATCGCCTTAGCGGCAGCACTCTCTCCTTGTGCTATGCTTGAAGGAATGTCTTTTGGACCTTGAATAACACCAGCTAAATAAATTCCATTAACGGATGTTTCAGAAGGCCTTACTTTTAAGTGCCGTTCAAGCACGAATCCATATGGATCTTGTGAAATATTGAGCAATTGACACAATTCATCAGTCCCGTCTGGAGGTTCAATACCTACTGCTAAAACAACCAAATCCGTTTTATTTTCAAAGATGCGCCCTTCTATCACATCCTCCCCACGAATCAGTAATTCATCGGAAGTGTCACTTTTTAATATTGCGGAAATGTTGCTTTTTATAAATCTAATTCCTGCTTCCTCCCTCCCCCTATTATAGAATTCCTCGCAATTCTTACCAACAGCTCTGATATCGGTATAAAAAACGGTAACATTCGTGTTGGGATGTTCATTTTTTATTAAAATAGCTTGTTTTATCGATCCGTTGCAACACACTTGACTGCAATACTCGTGATCTATTTTTTTATTTCGAGATCCCACGCATAAGACAAAAGATACCCTTTTTGGAGGTAATCCATTAGATGGTCTTAATACTTTACCTTGAGTTGGGCCATCATTATTTAACAATCTTTCCATCTGCATTGTTGTAATTATATCCGGATAACGCTCATAGTTTAACTCAGCTAAGATTGAAGGGTCAAATGTTTTAAATCCCGTCGCGACGATGATGGTCCCAACATTTATTTGAATTTCTTCTGGTTGTTGGTTAAACACAATTGCATCCCTATCACATGCTTGGGCACATGCTTTACAACCTATGCAATATTCTTCCAAAATATTTGGATACAATGGAATAGCTTGGGGATATGGGACATCAATTGCTTTTCGTGGAAAAAAAGTATCCTCAACTTCAATTTCACATACATCTCGACATATATCATAACATCCAACACATTTTTCCTCATCAATAAAGCGGGGTTTTTTCAGAATTGAAACGTTAAAATTTCCAACATAACCCTCTACTTTTGTAATTTCTGAATTGGTTATAAGTTCAATATTGGGATGCTCCTTGCATTCCATCATTAAGGGACCTAAAATACAAATGCTACAATCTAAGGTCGGGAAAGTTTTATCGAATAATGCCATGTGACCTCCAATCGTGAGATCGCGTTCTACAAGATATACTTTATAGCCAGCATCAGCAATGACTAAAGCCGTTTTAATCCCAGTTACCCCTCCTCCGATGATTAAAGTCGAGCGAGTGACTTCGGAGAATTGAACATCTAAAGGTTCCATTAATTTAACTTCTTCAATTGCCATTTCAATTTGATCAATTGCTTTTCTTGTTGCCTTTTTTGGATCTTTTTTATGAACCCAGGAATTTTGCTCACGAATATTTGCGAAAGATATTAGAAATCGATTTATTCCAGCATCTTCGATAGTTTTTTGAAATAATTGCCCGTGTAAATTTAAAGAGCAAGCAGCAATAACTACTCTATCAATTTGCTTTTCTTTTATCTCATCAGTTATGAGATTCAAGCCAGTCTCCGAACATAAATATTGATTTCCTAGTGGAATGACATCAGGCTGATTTTCAAAATATTTTAAAACTTCTGGGACATCAATTACACCACTTATATTTTTTCCACAATCACATACAAAGAGTCCAATTTTCAATAAAATTCCCTTCAAAACATTAATAAATATAATTTCAATAAAAATGGATATAATTTAAGAATAGCTAATTGTCTTTTTTTTTAAGCAAATCTTTAGGTAAGAAAGGATATACCTTGAAGATGTCGAAATCATTTTGATTCATTTGTAAAAAATAGTTCTTTTCTATTTCATATTCTTTTTGGGCCCATTCACGTATCTCTTCCGCAGCATGAAAATTTCCCTTTAAGAGTTGAAGTCCCTTACATTTTTTTGAATAATCT
>CAZRIR010000416.1:0-1332 GCA_964600195.1 uncultured archaeon
GGGGATTTTACGTAAAAAATATGCGATTTTATCAATAGGATTCTTTTTTTACTTATTTTTTGGCGCTCTTGAAATATATTCATTGATTGGTTTTGCCAAATATTTATTTAGAATAGGCGTGATAACGGGATTGTTTCTCTTTTATTTGGGTTTGAGAGAAGAACCTGAAAAAAATAAGAAAGACAAGCTTGAAATGGAGGTAGAGGTTGCAGAATCAATATTTAGACTAACGAAAAGACCTGAACACCTTACTGAAGAGGAAATTGTTGTTGCAATTGAAAAGCGAATTTGCTTGGTTTGTAAACAAAAACTTAAACGCCAGATATACATTTGTCCTGAATGTGGTACGTTTTATTGCAGTAAATGTTCAGAGGCTTTGAACGAATTAGAAAACATGTGTTGGGTCTGTGAGACACCATTTGATGAATCTAAACCGGTAAAATTGATAGAAAAAAAGGAAGATAGTATTAGTGTTAAAGGTATAGAACAATTTGATCCTAAAAACAAGTAATTCTTTATCAATTATCAATAAATTTGCCAATATTATTTTATAGATTAAATAATGATTCTTAAATATCAAATTATATAATAAAACTACTGAGGTGTAAAATTATCAGAAATGAACTGAAACTTTCTGAATTAGAGAAAACAGATTTTTTTTCTTTTTTCAATTTACATGAAATCAAAACTGAAAAATCATCCTCAAATTCCATTTTATTTAAACCTGGTGGATTCCAAGAATATATTACCATTAAAATAAACATTGACGAACAGAAAAACATTTATGGTGCTCATCTCATCTTAGATCGTGAATGGGTTGGAAATTTTGAAACTATTAATCCTTTTGGAAAAGATATTGCAAAGAGTTTTATCGGGACATTTATTTCCTCTAAAAAAGATAATGAGTTTAAGGATTCATTAATTACAAGTTTGTGGAACATGAAGGGTACTAAAGACGTTATAATTTGCCTTGATAAAGTCGTGAAAGGGTGGGAGGATTCTAATATTGAAATAAAAAATCTTCTTGACGTATACCGAAATTTAAAAAATGAGTTTAAAAAAATCTTGGATGATTATGAGCTAATAATGACAAATGTCCAAGAAGATGATAAAAAATTACTCAAGATCATCATCAAGCATGTTTAGCTATGACTTATTCTAAAACTTAAATTTAAAATTACAAATGGGATCCCCCAATCCCATGTATTTATTGCGCTCCACTTTAATTTCAGGATTAAATTCTTTAACAATTTCCTCATAAAAAGGTATGCACATATCTTTACAAATTAAAGGGATTTTATCGTGCCTCTCAGGGTTTCTTTTCATTATGGA
>CAZRIR010000416.1:1432-2600 GCA_964600195.1 uncultured archaeon
CTTTTTCTGCTTCAATCATCCAAAGTCCATCTAAAGTAAAGAAATGCTTTTCAAAATAAAATAATTTATCATCCTTGTTTATTTCTCTCATGGTATTTTATCACTTTATATCAAATATCCTTTTAGCATTATTATTAAAAATTTTTTTATGAACATTTTTTGGCAAATCCATTTCAAGTAGCCCCGCTCTTGAATATTGATAGTCATAGGGAATATTTGGAAAGTCAGAACCATAAAGAATTCGATCTTGATATGTAATCAAGTCTTCTTCTTTTGGACGCTTTGATTTTCTTTCCGAAAAGATATTGTTAGGTATGTATATCATGGTTGTATCCAAATATAGATTCTCATGAGTGTCCAATAAACCCATGAATTTCTTGTATTCAAAACCTCCCATGTGGGCAATGATGAGATTCATGTCGGGATATTTATCTAGAAATTTTTTGAAATTCTTATAACCTACGTATTTATTTCGATAAGGTGCAGTTCCCGCATGAAAACAAATCCATTTGCCCCTATCATGTATTAAATCATATACTAATTTCATTCTCTCATCATCAGGATAAAAATTTTGGACAAGGAGTTGGATTTTTATTCCCATGAAATCATATTCATCAAAAATTTTTCTAAGATATTCAAGACGATTTTCATCTCCGGGCCATACCGTTCCAAAAGGTATGGCATTTTGATGTCTTTTGGCAAAATCATGAGTCCATTCATTAAGAAATTCGGCCATTCCTGCTTTATGAGCATAATTATATGTTGTAAATGCTTTTACATCATGTTCCTCTAAAAACTTAATTCTTTCTTCGGTATCTAGTTTATATTTAACTGGCCATTGTGTCGCGATACCTTCTTCATCAGGACGTTCAAAAAAATTCCACACGGATTTAAATACTTTCGGAGGAAAAAAATGGCAATGTGCATCTATGAACTTGAAATCATCGGGTAAAATGCTCATCACACTAAAAAAATATTACCTTGGTAAAAAAGATTAAGATATATTGGTTTAAAATCTTATTTTGGAAGTCAATTTTTAAAAAAAGAGAAAAAAATAAAAAATTTATTCCTTACGAAGGAGCGTGCTAAGCTCACTTTTCAATAAATCACGTATTGCTACGCGAATTACTTCCGAACGATTCGGATACATGTTCTGGCTAACTAATTC
>CAZRIR010000417.1:0-2595 GCA_964600195.1 uncultured archaeon
TGAGATTCTCAGATTTCAAACTATCTTTGTAATTGATTTTAATCCTACCAATTCCTATATCATATTTTAGATTTTGGTTATCAATAGTTAATTCTCGTTTAATCATAAAGGTATGCTCCAATTAAAAAATGGGATAAAATTAATATTTATTCTGACATAAATTGCTAATAATAATAAAGATAATAAAATAAAGGTAATGATCCAATCCTTCAATGAATATTTGATTGTATAATAAAAGGTGCGTTGTTTTTGGCTTCCAAATGCTCTAGATTCTAATGCTTCTGCCACATTTAAAGCTCTTTTAATTGAACAAATTATTAACGGAACTAATAAGGGAAATAAATTTTTAATTTGGTTTAATAAACCACTTGCTTCCATTTCATAGCCCCTGCTTTGTTGAGCATCTTTAATATTTGCTGTTTCTATAGCAATAGTAGGTACAAACCTAAAAGCGAGTGAAAATGAAAAGGAGATGGAATAGGGAAATTTCATTGAAATTAATGATAAAGCCAAATCATTTGGATCTACTGTCAAAAAAAAAATTGAAAATGCAGAAACCATAATGATGATCCTTATTATCATGGCAATTGCAAAGGCAAGTGATATAAAAAAGGTATTTAGAACAAGGATGATGATAAATAAAAAGGATATCCCCTTGATGCTATTCATCCATTTTTTAAAAATTTTTCCACTGATAATAAATAGAATCAAACTTAACAAAAGGATTAATAATGGAATAAACTCCGTGAATAATAAAGCACAAATCGTGTATACTATAGAAAGCAATAACTTTGAGCGTGGATCCAATTCATGTAAGAATGAATCCTCTTTAATGAATTTAAAGGCATTAAGAAAATCCAACCCCATTTTTAAATTTCCCCCGAAATATTATTTTTTTTACCTCCTAAATACACTTTTAGAAACTCAAGCATTTGATTTTTAGCATAAATCTGTTTTGGAACAGGAATTCCAACTTGGTTTAAAGCCAAATTAAATTGGTAAATTTGGGGCAATATAAGAGAAGACTCATTAATTAAAAATTCTTGAGTTAAAACATCTTTAGTAGGACCATCAGCAATAATTTCACCATCAGACATTAAAATGACACGAGGAATGTGTTCTAATGCAAACTCTATATTATGAGTTATGATTATAACTGTTTTTCCATTAGAAAGTTCATTTTTTACTAAATTTAAAAAAAAATTAATTTCCTTAGCATCTTGTCCCAGAGTAGGTTCATCAAAGACAAGAATTTCTGGATCCCTACAAATTATAGATGCAATAGCTAATTTCTTTGTTTCACCACCAGAGAGATTTAGAGGAGATCTTGTCCTGTATTTTTCTAAATTGAAATGATTTAGAGTATGATTAATTCGTTCTTGAATTTCATCATCATCAAGATTTAGATTTTTTAATGAAAATTTGATTTCATCTTCAAGAGTATTAGAAAACAATTGATGGAGAGGATTTTGAAAGATCACCCCAATTGAAGAGGATAATTCTGCAATTGTATAGTTTCTAGCGTTTTTTCCATTAATAAAAACATTCCCATTAGAAGGTCTCAAAAGACCATTAAATGTTTTAACTAAGGTAGATTTCCCAGCACCATTTTTCCCCATGATTGCTACAAATTCTCCTTTAGAAATACAAAGATTAATACCACGTAGAGCGAAAGTTTTATCAGAATATACATATTCTACATCTTTTACAAGGATTAAAGGGAATTGGTTTGAGATCATAATCACCTATTGTAATTTTACATGCTTTTGAAGCAGTTGTAAGGCCTCTGTAATGGAGCTAGGAATTTTACCATAATAAATTCCTTCATTCCTTAATTCTTTGAATAAGGTGTAAATTATTGGATGAGAAATATTGAGTTCATTAAAACTTTTGCTATTTAGGATATTATCTTTTTTATCATAATCAATTACTTTACCCTCTTTCATGAGAATTATTTCATCAACTAAGGGTAATACAAGATCCATTCTATGTTCACTAATGATGATGGTAATTCCTGTTTCTTCTTGAATTTTTTTCAAGAGAATTATTATTTTTTTTGCCACGGAAGGATCAAGAAGCCCGGTTGGTTCATCCAAAACCAAAATTTTGGGTTCTAGTGCAAGTATTGAGGCCAGAGCTACGCGCTGTTGTTCACCCCCACTTAATTCATAGGGAGCTTTATTTAAAAGGTGTTCTATTTCTGTCAAAGCGATGCATTCGTTTATTTTTTTTGTTATTTCTTCACGTTCAACACCAAGATTCTCTAATCCAAATGCAATTTCATGTTCGACATTCATTGCGATCAATTGGTTTTCTGGATTTTGAAAAACAATTCCCGTTACGGTGGATAAATTTGCAATTGAAGTCGTGGTTGTGTCAACACCATCAACCTCAACCGAACCTTTATAAAATCCAGGATAAAATTGAGGAATCAATCCATTCATGCATCTTATTAAACTTGTCTTACCAGAACCCGTTTCTCCTGCTAGTAATATGAACTTATTTTCTTGAATCGTCATATTTATATCATTTAAGGCATAATCCTTGTTTCCTTTATAACGATAATAAAAATGATTAAATTTTAGAAGAGCCATG
>CAZRIR010000418.1:0-2574 GCA_964600195.1 uncultured archaeon
AAAAATATAAGGAGATATGTAAAAAATGTTCCAGCAAGCAGGTAGAGGATACGATATGGCAATTACTCAATTTTCTCCAGAGGGAAGGTTGTTTCAAGTTGAATATGCCATTGAAGCAGTCCGTAGAGGAACAACAGCAATAGTATGTAAGAATAAAAAATCGGTAGTGTTTGCGGTTGAGAAAAGAGCTTCTGAACTTCAAGCAGATACGGATAATTCAGAAAAAATTTTTAAAATTGATGACCACATTGGAGTGGCTATTGCTGGATTGACTGCTGATGCAAGAGTTCTCATAGATAGGGCTCGTATTCAAGCACAAGTTAATCTTTTAAGTTATGATGAAAAAATTAGTGTAAAGGATAGCACATTAAATATATGTGAATATAAGCAAGCTTTTACCCAAAATGCGGGAGTAAGACCATTTGGGGTTAGCTTTCTGATTGCTGGCATTGATACAAATGGTAAACCATCTTTGTTCTTGACAGATCCATCAGGTGCTTTGTGGTCATATTATGCATTTGCAATTGGCTCCGGTGCGACTGAAGCAAGAACTTTTCTAGAGAAAAACTATAACGAAGATATGAGTGAAGAAGAATTTAAATTATTGCCATTAAAAACACTTAAAGAAATTATGGGAGATAATTTAACCAGCAAAACATGCGATGTTGCATTTATATTGGAAAAGGATAGGAAATTTAAATTATTAAATTTAGATGAAAAAGAAGAATTATTGAAAAAGATATAGTTTAGTTATTTTCTATGAAAAAATCAAGGTAATATTCTTATTTTTTTATTATCTTACAAATTATCGGTAAAGCAAAAGAAAAGGATGAAATAAGAGTAAAAATCAACCAATAACTAATGGGTATCGTAACATGATAGACAGAGCAAGAATAGATTTAGGAGAATATATCATCGGAAGAATTGATAAAGGAGGGAGAACTTTTGAAATGCTCATGGATCCAGATAAAGCGTGGGAAGCGAAAAAATTTATTCGAGATGAAATAAATGACAGGTTGAAAGCAGGAAAATCACGCCCCTTAGTTGAAGAAATTATTAATAATTCAAAAATAGATTTAGAAATGATTTTTGAAAGCTTTATCGTGTTTGAGGACTTAAAAAGAGGGAGAAAGGCAACTGATGGAGACATGGAAGCCGTTTTTGATACTACCGACGGGAGAACAATAAGTGGCCATGTCTTATTAGATGGTGAAATACACTGGACGCAAAAACAAAGAGATGAAGAAAGAGAGAAAAAATTGAAAACTATCATCAACATCATAAGCAAAAATGCCATAAACCCTCAAAATAAAAAACCTCATCCTGTCCAACGAATAGAAAAAGCAATAGAAGAAGCTCATGTAAAAATTGATATAATGAAAAGCGCAGAAGAGCAAGTTGATGATATTGTCAAGCAAATTCAAACGATAATTCCTATTCGAATGGAACAAGTACAAATCGCGATAAAAATTCCTTCTACGTTTACAGCCAAGGGTTATAACATTGTTGCACAATATGGTCAAATCAAGCAAGAAGAATGGCAAAAAGATGGATCTTGGATGTCAATCGTGAGTTTACCCGCTGGTTTTCAAATGGAACTGATAGATAAGTTGAATAAACTAACCCATGGAAGGGTTCAAATAAAACCCGTGAAGTAAAAGTGAATACTTTTTTTGATTGAAATTAATTTATGTTGTTCTAAAAAGTAAAGCAAAATTAAATAGAACAGATTGCGTGAATTAAATGGAAAATGATGAAGATGAATCCCAAGATATAGAAGATTTTGAAGATGTTGCTGAAAGTGCTAAAGAAATTGTTGTGCCCGGAGAAACTTTGACTGAAGATGTGAACGAATTTATGCCCGGAAGAGGTGCAATATTCAATAAAGAAAAAACAAAAATCATTTCTTTGTCAATCGGTCTAAAACAAATTAGAAAAAATTACATAAATGTAATTCCCCTGCGAGGATTTTACACCCCACGTGCAGGTGATAAAGTCTTAGGAATAGTTGTTGATAAAAATCCCGTAAAATATAAATTAGATATTAATGCAAAGGATCTGGGTGTTCTCAAGCCAAAAAATACTATTAAAAAAGAACGAGGTCGATTTTCTCGAGGTCCTGGTGGACGAAAACCTCATGATTATAACCAGTCTTCCTCTACAGAAATGTATGATATTGGAGAAGTATTAATCTTAAAGGTACTTTCTGCTGACAGATTGAACAGTCCAGAATTAACTACTGTAGGTAAATATCTAGGTAAAAAAGTGGGAGGGACAATGATCTCAATAGGACCCTATTCTATACCGCGAGTTATTGGTCGTGGAGGGTCAATGATAAAGATGTTAAAAAACTTGACTAAATGTAATATATTTGTTACCCAAAATGGAAGAATATGGATAAGGGGTGAAAATTTAGAATTAGAAAGATTACTTATTGAGACAATTGAAAAAATCGCTACTGAAGCACATACAATAGGTTTGACTGATAGAATTCAAGAATTTTTAGAAAATGAAAAAAAAAAAAGAGGTTTAGAATAAATGCCGTTAATTATAAATGATGAATATCCCAAAAAA
>CAZRIR010000419.1:0-2562 GCA_964600195.1 uncultured archaeon
CATTGCTTGATTATCGAGTAAATTCAAATTATGGAGAAAAAATTAGTAATAATGGTAAATATATTTTAGGTATTGATGCCGGGTCAACCACTACAAAAGCAGTGTTATATAATATTATTGATCATTCTATTGGTGCAAGTATTTATTTGCGTACACTAGGAAATCCAATTCTTTCTACAAAAAAATGTCTTGAAGAGCTTTTAAAAAAAATAGGTGAAAATTCAATAAATATTATTCAATGCGGAGTTACTGGATCTGCAAGGGAAATGGTCTCAGTTTACTTAAATAATTGCTTAACTTTTAATGAAATATTAGCACACGCACGGGCTGCAGTAGAAGAGGTTCCCGATATAGATACTGTTTTTGAAATTGGGGGACAAGATTCAAAATTTATCTCTTTTTTAAATGGTATACCTGTAGATTATGCCATGAATGAAGGTTGTTCTGCTGGAACCGGAAGCTTTCTTGAGGAATCTGCATCAGTTGATATGGGAATCAATGTAAAGAATATAAGCGATATTGCAATTAATAGTGCTAATCCAATTGCTTTCGGAGAAAGATGTGCAGCATTCATTAATACAGATGTGAGAAGTGCTCTTCAACAAGGTGCTAAACACGAAGACGTGATTGCTGGATTAGTGTATTCGATTGCAGACAACTATTTATCACGTATTGTTGGTCCTCGCCATTTAGGAGAAAAAATCCTCTTTTTAGGAGGTGTTGCATTGAATAAATCCGTAGCGTTAGCAATTTCAAATTGTTCAGGGCATAAAATTATAGTTCCTGAGCATCCAGAACTTATGGGAAGTGTTGGTACTGCTTTAATGGCTTTAGATTTACTTCACAATGGAAGTGTCATTGAAAGAAACTACAATCTCCATGCGCTCTCTCAAGGAGAAATGAAAATAATAAGTGATTTTCGTTGTAATGTCTGTGAAAATCATTGTATAATTCAAAATATCCAAATTAGAGGGAAAAAGTACCCCTTTGGTGGAATTTGTTCAAAATACAGAATAATGAGACATGAAAAAAAAATTGAAGAAGGTCAAAACCTTGTAGAATTAAGAAATAATTTAATGTATACAATTTATGGGCCACATCAGAATAAAGAATCGCAATTTAATATAGGGATTCCAATGTCTCTTACTTCTCATTATCTATTTCCTTTATATTCAAAATTTATAGAAGAGTTAGGATTTAATGTTATGTTATCAAATCCTTCAAATCTTGGATCAAAAAAATCACTTGGACCAATATGTTATCCCTGTGAAATCATGCATAGTGCAGTTTTAGATCTAATAAATAGGGATGTCGATTATATTTTCTTACCCTACGTAATCGAATTAGAGATACCTTCGGGATATCTTCATGGATATACATGTCCTTCAACAGCAACAATCCCCGATATTATACGAGCTGCTTTTGGAGATCATGGAGATAAAATATTATCTCCTCATATAAACTTATCAGAAGATAATATTGGAACAACAATAAATGAATTAATTAAAATGGCAAACATATTAGGTGTTGAAAAGGAAGTTGGTGAAAAAGCAGTAAAAAAAGCTTTAACGAGCTATTCTTTGTTTAAAAAAGATTATCACGCAATTGGTAAAAAAAAGATAGAAGAAATCATTCAAAAGCCTACCATTATCATTGCTGGTCGTCCATATGTTGTTTATCCATCAGAAGTAAATCTTGCCTTACCAAAAATGATTACTAGTAGAGGTTATAATGTGATTCCCGCAGATATGTTGCCTTATTTAATGGAAGAAAAAAACCAAGATAGAAATGTATGGTCTTTTACTCAACAAATAGAGAATGCTATACAATATACGCAAATGAATCCAAACATGTATATTTGCTTATTGTCCTGTTTTTCATGTGGACCAGATAGTATTATGTATCACCACTTTCGACAGGAATTAGAAGGCTCAATCTTTTGTTATCTTGAAATAGATTCTCATACGGCTCATGCTGGTTTTGAAACGAGAGTAGAAGCCTTTCTTGATATTATAGAAGGAAGACGTCGAAATTTAAATTATAAACTTAATATGATAGAAAATGATAGAATCTGTAGTTATTAAAAAAAAAAAGAAATCTGAATGTCATTTCTCCAAGGATTATCAATTTATAATTAATAGTGAAGGAGAAAAAGTATCATTTGATGATCCAAGACTTGTATTTGTATTTCCTGAAGCTCATAATTCTTATGGAAGTCGATTAGTAAAAGATCTTTATAATCATTATAATCGTAAGATTCGTATTGCATCAAATACTGATCTAAATATTATCAAATCTGGGAGGAAAATATGTTCAGGGAGGGAATGTCTTGCAACTGTTGCACTAGCTGGAGCAATTGTTAAAGATATCAATGAAAATCGAGAAAATGATGAAATTACAATTTATCGAGCACCTATAGATCAACACGGACCTTGTCAAAATGGTGGTTGGCCTGTTTTATGGAAAACCTTTTCTAAACGATTGAATGCAAAAAATGTAATGTATTTTGTTGCACCTAATTATCGTAATAACTATATGGGACTTCCAATGGACTTATTAGCT
>CAZRIR010000420.1:0-2555 GCA_964600195.1 uncultured archaeon
GAATTGTCGTGCTTGAAAATCCCGTCGTTTCTTCAATAAGTGATTGAGTAAATATTTTGCGTTTATCAACGGTTTGCCCAATATAATAAATTAAACCTGCCGTAAAGGCTTTATAGTTTAAATTTTTTAAATCTTTATAGCTTATTTGCTGAAGTAGTTCATTAGCGATAAGAAGCATTTCAATTTTTAATTTTTCATAATCAGATTGCTCGCTAAAAAATTCATTTACCATTTTGAAATTTATAGAATTAAGATCTTTTTGAAATAAAATTTTAATCTTCTCTTTAATGTCCTTTTCAATGTCAATTTGGGATTTTATCTTTTTTTTCCTTTTTTTTTCGACATTTTTAATTTTTAGCATTGCATTATTTAGCATTTTTTTGTTTATTTTATGCCCGAGCTCATTACATACATCAATAAACTTTTCTATTCGAATATTAGTAATATCTTTGACTTCCAACCATATTATAGCCAAAAATATAATTACCATGTTTTGATAAGGTTTGCGATATTTCTTGCTATATCTCAGATATCTATCCTTTATTTCTTGAAATTTTACTTGATCAATGTTTAGTCCAATGCCATAGCTTTTTAACAAGTCAATGGTTTTTTTTTGTTCGCTGAATGAACCAACTGAATCTCGAAACCATCTTTCTAATGTGAGTATTTTGTTATATTGTTCTTTAATTTTAGGATCCTGAGTTGCTTTTGAATCTCTTCTCTTTATACCCATTTCATAATCTCTTTGCGAAAGGGAGAAATCACTCATAGTACTTGTTTTATCAAAATCCATTCCATCATCTAATACAATACCACAATCCTGGCAAACTAAAAACCCACCTTCAAGTTTAGTGTTTGTATGATTACATTCCTTCGAATTATTCATGTCTTTTTATTAAGGAGTATTTCGAAATTTGTTATGTAAATATTAATCTTCAAAAAGAATAAAAGCTTAATTTATGTTAAAATATCTTATATTATATTTATTTCTGAGTGTGATGAGGTTTTTATAAAAATGGAACGAGAAACCATTGATAAATGTTTAAAATATTTTGGATTGTTAATTCTAATTAGCGCCTTAGTGGAATTGATCATTGCTATCGTGATTTGTATCATTCCATTAGAAATTAATTTAGAAAGACTCTACTTCATAAATTACGTTTTATCTGAAAGCTTTCCACTTACCGGAAGAATTGCCTGGATTCTTACAATCATAACTCCAATTCTTTACATGTTCTTAGGTATCGTATTGTATTATATTATCGTGAAAAAAAAAATAAGTATAGAATATCTGTCTAAATACATGATCGTGTTTGGTTTGATCTTGTTAATTGGGGCTTTTATCAAGCTTGAATATCAATATTTATTACAAAAACAGCTAATTTTAGTAGGAACGGAATACATTTCCTTCATTAATTTATTGATCAATCCCACCAACACGCCATTTTTAATTCTTGTCTTGTGGACCATCCAGACTTCCATCTATTGTGGCGACACGGTTCTTGCTATCGTGATCACGGCAGGTGGCTTGAACAAGAGCTTGAAAATAGAAAGAGAACAAGAAGCTTCGATCTAATTTAGCTAATTATTTAATTTGGTTTTTAAGCTCATTTTAGATATTAAATCATTACTTCTACACCTTTATCCCTCAAGGTACTTATTACCTCGAGCCCTTCATTCAATTGATTCTCCCAAAGAAAGATTTTTTTAAGCGAAGTGAGATTTAAAATTGAGTCCGGAAGGGATGTTAATTTATTACCAGATAATTGAAAATTTTGAAGGGAGGTTAGATTTCCTATGGATTCTGGAAGGATTGTCAACCGATTGCTAGCTAATTCTAGCTTTACAAGAGAAGTAAGATTTCCAAATGATTCGGGAAGGCGTTCGAGAGATTCACCTGAGAAAGCAAACTCTTCAAGGAGTTTCAGGTTTCCTATGGATTCCGGAATATATGAGATAATAGTGTACAAATAAAGTTTTTTTAGATGATGTATTAGTGTTATTACTTCGGGAAAATTATCGGAAGGAAGACGAATAATATATAAATTCTCTAGCATTGATAATTCAATGATATCTTCCGGGATTTCTCCATTAAAAAAATAATCTAATATATCCAACCGTTCTAAATCCTTCAAATTTAGAACCACTTTTGGAAATTCCCTTGATAATAGCTTCAGCTTTGTTATTCGCCCATTTTTAGCATAAAATAGAGGGCTGGGATCCTCAAAATCCTCGCCTGCTGGAAAAATATGGCTTTTTCAAGGATTTTTCTAAAAAAATTATTACATTATAATCCTCATCATCCAATTCTATTCCCGTATATTCTCTTATGATTCAATAGATTTATTTTAAATTAGCAGTTAAATTAGTTCATTCCATGTTTTATAATATTTTATAAAAAAGAATTATTGCATTCAAAAAATAAAAAATAAAATAATTAAAAATTTCAAAGATTCAGATTAGTTTCAATTTTATTTGCTTTGCCCTGCTACGGAGGGTAACTTCAGTAATTTTGGCTATATCTGCTACATCAGATTGAGTTTTTTTCATTGCCC
>CAZRIR010000421.1:0-2539 GCA_964600195.1 uncultured archaeon
GCTTGATAAATATCATCAATATCAGATTTCACCTTTTCATTATCACACTCATGGATTGATTTTTAGCTTGTTTCGTGATCGATGGAAGGCATAAGCAGAACAACCGCATAATGTTCGAATATTACACTGTATCAAGCGATTAAATTCATCCACGTCCTTGTCAAGCACGTCAGTGATGAATATGACTAGACAAGTTTGCGTGCTAATCTTAGGCCAGAAAGCCATTTTCTTTAATTTCTCTAAAAGGATGCCTAGATTCACCCGAGCACGTTTGTAATCAAACACGGGGGCAAGACGATGGAGCTTGTGAAGATAACATCGCACTTTTCTCTCTAAATTTTTCAGGTTTGGATCCCATGTCATGATATAACGCATGTAAAAACTTCTTACTCGGGATAAGTCACGAAGAAAGGCGCTCACGATTGATTTTACCTTGTCAATAGAAGATCCAGATTCTCGAGAAACCTTAATATATTCTTTATCGGTCAATGATTTTTTAATCACGGTCTCACGACTTATCTGTGCATTACGCATGAGTGAATTGAGCACGATTGCTCTATCATTATAAGTAGAGATTCGGGAATAATTCTTGATTAATTCGGAAGATACTCCATTTACGTCTACCAGAACATCCAACTTTAGTATCACTTTTTAATTGTATTTTTCAGGATGAATATCACATTAAACCTTTGATCTTAAATCTTTAGAGCCTCGATATATTTAAACAAAAAACAATGATTCAAATCAAGTCCCTAACATAAAAATGTGATTAGATTCCTATAAGGCTTGATTTAATCCTAATGAAATGTATCTGGAAATTATTCGATTAAACCAAAAGTAATTCAAAAATATCATATAAAACTTATTATAATATATAGAAGGAACTCATTGAGAGAGATTTAATGAAGTCTAAGAAATATCTTAATGTTATCAGAAATACTTCAGAACCAGGCCAACCAGAATGAAGGTCGCAAGGCTAATTTTTCACTAATGGAAAGGATCTCATCATCTTCGAATTTATCAATATCATCCTTTTCAAATTCCAAGTCACAGTTTATACACTGAAATGTTTCACCATACTCAACTAATTCATCTCCGTGGCAGCGGGGACAGTATAATTCCTTATCATGTTGATCATCATTCATTTTATTCATTGCTTTTATTTTGAAAATTGCTTTTATTTTTAGAAAACACGAAACAAATCCATTATAGCACTTAATAATGGTAATAAATTAAATTGGACTTTTATAAATAAAAAAGCTTCTGGACACGTCTTTCTTTTTTCTTTATATATATATGAATGAGGATAATGAAAATAAATTGCATTAAAAAATGTGAACAATGAAATGGGAAGAAAACAAGACTCTTTTATTATAATTGACAGAGAAAAAAAGCAAAAGACCAAGTTTTTCTACTACATCTTTTTTGCTATCATCGTGTTTATATGTATTTACGTGCCCTTTTTTGGCATGAACCTGCGGTACCAGACGGAAAGTTTCTTACGGACAGCATTCGAGATATGCGGCACGTGGATCCTTACCATCGGAGGTATCATGGTGATACTGGGTTTCATCGGAATCTTTGTCCGTATGAAGGGATGGGTGGCAATGCTCCTTTTTGGAGGAATCATGATCTGGATTGGTAGCTGGTTAATGGGTGCTCCCTTCACGGCGTTTGACATCTTCTTTTCGGGAGGAAGTGGGGGTTCCAACGGTGGTGGAGGAGGTTACCATTGATTAAAATTCCTCTCTTAAACTCTTAAATACTTTTTTTATTCTTTTTACAAGTCCAGGTGAAAGTAATGGATGCCCGTCTGAATGCCACAAACTGCTAATAGAATGATACAAACAATCATACTAACTAAAAACTTGCTCCTTAATTTTGAACCACTAATTAAAAAGAAAAACAAACACACGACAAACCCAAGCAGTCCAATGATAGAACCAAGCGCGATCAAGTATTCAATGCCGTCCGCAACACCATCAAAATAACTTGTTATCATGATAATATAGCATTTCACTAGATTTATATAAAGAAAAAGTCGTGAAAATTTCAAAATAAATTCAATCTTTTTTTCTTTATATAAAAGTAGCGGAGAAAATGGAGCAAAGAATATTTTAGAATTGATAAAAATGAAACAATTAGATGAAATAGGAACCTGTCCTAAATGTGATTTTTCGATCTATATCTACAAGACCAATCAATTCAAGCGATTTGCCAAGTGCGAGGGGTGTGGAACATCCTATCCATTGCCAAAAAGAGGATCACTTAGCATTTCAGCTCTTGAGTGTCCCTTGCACAAGTTTCCGATACTAATCGTGTCTAAAGAAGGTCAAAAGTCATATTTTTGGGCGGATCAGCCATGTTTTAATTGTTTGGATCGAGAAAAATGCCAACCGGTCAATTTACTCGTCAAAGAATTCGCCGAACTGGAGGTGAATGGCTATTAAAAAGGAACGGCTCTTCATCATCATCTTTTGCATTTTATTACCGCCGCTTGCATTAACAATATTTTCATCAGGAAAAGAGATGATGTTTC
>CAZRIR010000422.1:0-2531 GCA_964600195.1 uncultured archaeon
AAAAAGTCATTTCATATTGGACTGAAATATATTCTGGTCAATGGCCTGATTATTCAGTAACTCTTTACGATAGACGTATTGAGAATAACTTGTCAAACCGACTTTCCGAGCTTCATTTCATTCGGAGAAATTCAGGCTTTATCTACATGGCTGAAGACAATTATGAGCAATTTTTTGAGTCATACATGAAGAAATTCGTTTTAACACCGACTCCACAAATAAGAGCGGTTTTATTTGCATTTCGATCAATCAACGAGTCGCTCGATCATGTTTTTCTAAAAAAACACGCTGAAGTATTCATGAATTTGGAATCTATTGAACAAAAAATAAACAATTTGAGGCTATTGAGAGGTTTAATTCAAACAAAACTCAGCACTATCTATAATGAATTGGATTATAATAGGCGACAACATTATACTTCTGTTTTGACTCATCTAATAAACGAATTTGATATAAAAAATATTGTTGATCGTGTAAATGAAAAATTTACCATAATATACGATTCCATGGAGCATCTATACATGAAAAAGAGCGAAGAAAATCAACAAAGAACTGAAAAAGGGTTAAATTTATTGAATTTATTGTTTGGAGCCGGTGTTTTAGCAGATTTGGTTGGATTAATCATGGTAGCTTTCATGTTAGGGGATAATGACATAATGGCAATTTTACTTAACATGATAGTTTCCATCTTCATAATAGGAATATTGGTCGCAACAATAGCTGTTAATCTTCGCTTAAAATTTCAAATGAAAAAAGAAAATATCGGAAAAACGGTTGATGCGGTGATAGTAGATGATTCTGGTAAGGTCGTTTTAATTCAAAGAAAATTTCCTCCATTTAAGGATTATTATGCCTTACCTGGTGGTTTTATTGAGCCGGGAGAAACTCCAGAACAAGCATTAAACCGAGAAATCAAAGAAGAAACAAATTTGGATATAAAGATTGTTGAGAAAATTGGTGTATATGATGATGAAGATAGAGATCCACGGGGATTAATCCATACAACCGCTTATAGATGCAAGATTGTCGGGGATGTTTCTAAAATGAAAGGTGGGGACGACTCGTTAAAAGCTATCCTTTTCTCAAAAGAACAAATAATTAAACTTGATCTAGCTTTCGATCATAAAAAGATTCTGAAAGACGCAAATATTCTCGATTAAATTCTTTTTTTTAAATATTTTTTTTGCTTTTTATGATTTAAAACGGAGTATTTTAAGAATTATCTTTAATTTTACCATTTATCAAATATATGATGAAAAAACTTTTACATAAAATGATTAAATATGCCTTTGATAATACCTAGCCCTTGGAATGGGAAGGAACCTCAAATCCATGAATCTGTATTCATTGCTCCTAATGCTACGATTATAGGAGATGTGATTATTGAAGAAGGTTCTAATATATGGTTCGGAGCGGTTATAAGAGGTGATTGGGGTACCATTCGTATTGGTAAAAACACCAGTATACAAGAGCACGTGGCAATTCACATTGAGATGGGTAAATCTGCTATAATTGGTTCAGATTGCATTATTGGACATCATGCCATGATACATGGCCCTTGTATTGTTGAAGACGGTGCTTTAGTAGGAATAGGTGCTAATGTTTTACATAATTCAAAACTTGGAGAAGGATCTTTGTTAGGTGCAGGAGCGGTTTTAGTAAATAAGGAAATTCCCCCCATGAGTCTTGCTGTTGGAATACCTGCTTCTGTCAAAAAGGAAAATGTTTACAAGAAAGCACAAGGAAAATTGACATCAGATCAGTATGCAAATAACGGAAAAATGTTCAAAGAATTTTTTGAAAAAAATACAATTTCTTAAAAATAACAATTCCTATCATTTTTATCAAATTTTAATTCTTTTTTAAAAATTTTTCAATAAAATATTTTACTTACTAGCAGAATTGGTAACTTTATTACTTATTCTAATAAATCATCTAATATTTTTCCAGCAAGCAAAAGAATTTTCCCATAAATAAATGCATCATGTTGATTACCTGTAATTTCAAGATCACCTGCTTTAACTGCATCTAAATAATTAAATTCTCTTAGTAAAATTCCTCCAAAAATATCTCGAGAACCTCTTAATGTTACAGTCACATTTGGACCCTCTCCTTCACCAAAATCTAGGTTATTATCTCGAATTGAGCTCCAATATTTATATATTTCTTCGTCGTTTTCAAATATTATATATTGCAAGCAAAGATCAAGACTTAAAATTTTTTTTTTTAATTTATCATTTTCTTCTAATAATTGTTTAAAAATTTGAAAAAGAAGGAAGAATCCATCATAACCGGTACTTTCTGGATGCTCTCTCATTGACTTTAATTTATCTAATAAAAATTGATCAACCATTTAAGAATTACACCCATATATAAAATAAAATGAATTGTCTATCTCGGAAGTTAATAATATATTAGATGCCTTTTTTTATAAAATTAGTTATTTAATATTTAAATTACAATGACATTTAATTGATTCTCTATTCAAATTTTAACATTAAATAAAATTAGTTAAAAAAATCATTCTTATA
>CAZRIR010000423.1:0-2531 GCA_964600195.1 uncultured archaeon
ATCTAGAGGATTTTAGGAATGGAACACGTGAATTTGGATTTAGACTTTGATGAAGCTTTAATAAATAAAATACTCGATAATGTAGATAATAGGTACATCCTTTTATTTTTACATGTTATTAGGAATGATTTTCTTCAGAATTTAGAAAACAAAACGTTGTTAGAATCTTATGAGAAGGTATTAATTCTCGATGATATTTACAAGGAAAACATTACTTCTTTATGGCCAGATGACTTTATAGAGATCGCAATAGATTTAGGTCTTTTTAAAAATATTAGAAGCATCAAGGAATTCAATGATAAAGATAAGGATTTTATAATAAGACTTGGTGAAGAAACAGTAACAATTGAGAATGATATCATTTTAGTACCTGATGACATTCTATTTATGATTATTTCAAAAAAATTTAAATCTCTTACTCGAAGAAATTTTAACTCCGCCTTAACCAGATTGAAAAGCGTTATGTGTGAAAAAACCAGCACGATTCATCCTTTTATTTTACAAATAGATGAACATGATTATACGTTATCAGATGATCTTTACAATATTTTAGAACAATATGGTAACATTTATCAAGCAATAAAAATGGAGATAACAATTGAAGGATTTTACAAGCGTTGTGAAGATATTTCTACAAAAATCACGGATTACATTGCCATATTTGATTCAGGATTGAATGACAAAACAAATATCAAAAAAATTAATTTAGCTATAAAAGATAAAAAGGATATTATTAAATTTTTAAAAGATGAAAAAGTAAAATTACCAGAGAAATTTGAATGGAAAGATCTTGATCTAAATGTTCAAATCTTTAAAGAATGGTATGAATTAATGATAAATTTACTTAATAATCGGTTTCAAATAGAAAAAATTGAAAAAGAATTATTAGATATAAAGAGTTATTATTCAGGTAAGAAAAAAAAAAATAGTTATTTGGATTTTATTGAAAAAGTATCATTTAATGAAGATGATGTCGTCAATAACATCCAAGATTCACTGATAAGATTAAGGGAAAAATTAATAAAAATAAACGATGAGATTTCAGAATTAACAAAAAAGCAAGTTAAATTGCTTAATTTAGATTTTGAGAGATATGTTTTAACTCACTAAAAATGAAGTGTCCCGCCTGTAATGTTGATATGGAACCTCTAGTTGAGGGAATATTTCAATGTCCTCAATGCAAGAAAATCATTAAGGGAAAGGATGAAAAAGCTGAAGCCCAAATAAGTAAAAAAATTGAAGACGGAGATTTTCTCGATGGCGAGTTCTTTCATAAAAATGCAGGAGGATTAAACAAACAATATGAAATTGCTGAAAAAGGTATTACGATCAGTAAAACACCAACACGATGGTTTGCCGCATTAATATGTCATAATGCCTATTTAAAGAGTGAACGTTATGTTAGATTGTCTTGGTGGACAAAATCATTTTATGGACATGGAGGCATGATAAAAATACATGAGAAAGATGTATTGAATAACTTGATTATCGCATTGGAAAAGATTGATGAAGCATTTGATGAATTTTGGGGATGGCACGGAAAATTTGGTCGTGAAGGTCCCAAATCAGAAGAACAAAAATTAAAAGAAAAACAAATTGACATTGTGAAATATCGTATTTTAGAAAATCGCACCTGTCCTAATTGTCAAAAAAAAATGGATAAAGAGAAATTTCATTATGAATGTCCTCACTGCGGAGAAATTGTCATAATGGAAGGTTATGGACAACCAATTTTTGACATGAAATCAAGAGAGCTAGATTTAAGCTTTCAAGGAAATTTTCCAGTAAATTTTTATTTACCTCTCAGCGGTATAACGATCAAGTGGCTCATGGGAGAATGGAAGGCCCTCGTGGTAATTTATTCAAAGGACAATCCCAATAAAAAATGGCTTCGATTTTATTGGTGGTCAAGAGATTTGAAAAACTTGATGAAATATGGACAGAGAGATATGGGTGCAGGAACTCAATTAGGATGGAAACTTCAAAAAGGAGTCGCTTCACCAAATATTTATGAAAAAAAAGAACTTAAACCATTGATAACAGCACTTAAAAAGATATCAAAAGAACTAAACTGGAACTTGGAGGATTAATAAAATTAAAGGTGAATTCATGACTGAAAGGATTGATCGTACTTGGAAGGAATTATTACAGGAATTTGAAAAAGGAGTTGATAGTGCAATCAAGCAATTAGAGCAAAGAGACGTGGAAAACATTCCCGGGGCACGAGAAGCTCTCTTAAATAGATTAAATAACATGAAAATCCATTTTCCTAAGAATGAAGGCGAAATCTTTATAAAAGCGATTGATGAAAAGATTCAAAATGCCTTTTTTCCTAAAACGAGAGATATCACTGAAGCCTTTCAAAAAATCCTCAAATCAAGAACTCACGAACAGGACTTTATCATTAACGAATTATTGAATGGTTTCGTTACTTCAAAAGCAAAAGCAATTGCTTCATATTCTCAAGGACCTATTGTTGATAGAATGGTAGAAGCATTTTCTAAAAGGAATGACTTTCATATAGTTGACCA
>CAZRIR010000424.1:0-2529 GCA_964600195.1 uncultured archaeon
TAAATATGATTTTAAGGATTAATTGAATTCTAAAATACGTCTATTTTATTGGAATATTTTTATTAAGTTATTGGTATAATCAGAATAAATTTGATTTCAATTTCAGTATGGTTATTTATTTAAGGCATAAATTTTATTGTAACTCTATAATAAGTTTATTATAAACAATATTTTAATCTATAAATATAAAACAATGCAGTTTATGGTATCATGGTTAAAGTAACGATTAAATGCCCTGAATGCAATGGAGTTGGTTATATGGAAGTTGAAAATAATCTCATTGCAGAGAGTGAAAGGGGAGTTACAGCGGTAAACGTGGCAGAAGATTTAGTTTGTAAGCATTCTTTTATCGCGTATATTGACAAAAATTTCGTCATGAGGGATTCTTTCATCACAGATTTTAAAATCAAATTACCTGAAATTAATATGGATGGAGCAACATTCCTTCAACCACCCAAAGATACCGATAATATTGACTTGTACTTAATCTCATTAAATTTACCAGCACTCACATTATCATATATTTTACGAGCTTGTTTTAATGGTAAAAAAATTATGCTCATATATGAGTTAGACATGTTAATTAACCATTTTAAAAATTTTTTTTCATATATCTTTAAAAATAATTTCGAAATTGATATTATCATAGGAAATTTTAAATACTACAAGCAAAATAAGAAGAATTTCAAGGATCACGTTGTCATTAATAAAGACCGAATAATCTCTGATAAAACTAAGCTTTTGAATCTTAAACATATGAAAATTGAAAATGCCGTTGTGCAAAGGTTTTTAGCGGAATATGATCCAAAAGTAAGTCTGATAATTTTAAAAAATGAAATTCAAAAAGCCTACAAATTAACAAAGCAGATTGTTCAAATGAATGAAGACCTCAAAGAGAAAGAAGTCTTGAGTTCTAAACAAATGCTTGATAATCTTGAAGGGACATATGATGTCAAAATAGGGAAAAATTATCTTGATTTTTTGATTGGGATCGCAACAAATTATTTCAAAATAAACTTGCATCAAGCTAAAAGTTCTTCTGATTTAATCAAATATTTTTAGAGTTAACCTAACGGTAAAACTAAAAAAAAGAATTTAAAATTTTATTTTTCAATTCATTGTTTTAGAAGTCTTTTTTTCAATCCTTCAGGCATTGCAAAAACGAGATAAAGACATATGGATGCTAAAATCAACACGATTCTTGCTGGAAGGGCACCAAAATCACCAGGAATAAAGGAATCAAATAAAGTACCAAAAATAAATCCACCTAAAAAAAGAAATAAAAATTTTCCTTTTAATCGTGTTTCTTGGTCACTCGATTTTAAAGCTTCTCTGCCAAATATTGTAAATGTGACTACAAAGATTGAAAGATGCATTGCAACCATAATAAGTGCTGGTAATCGATAGCTTATGTCAATTATTCCTTGCCGGATAATTACTAATAAATCTACATTGATAAAAACAAAAGATAGATAAATTATTGCCCATGATGTAGCATAAATCGCACATATTTCCTTGATTTTTTTTTGTTTATCTGGATATTGCATCTCGGAAAAAATGTATATCCATAGAAAGATATTTACCGTTTGTGGGATTTGTAAAATAATGCTATATGGTATGTTTTCTAAATAAATTCCACCTAAAGCTAAGAGATATCCGAATGCTGCAGGCCACCATGAGCTAGGTAACAAGATAAAGTTTAAACCTATAAATAGGAGCTTCTTGTCTTTATATTTTAGAAATTTTATAATTAAAAGTAATCCAATAATTATTGAAATTGAAATGTAAATAATCGCAGTAATTCCATCAATAGTGGATCCCGCTATTATCAAGGGAGTAATTCTTGAATCTGTCATTTTCTTTCCTAAGATGATTTATAATCAAAAAAAAAATAATTATGATTAAAATATCTAAAGATTTATTCTAAAAATATCATATGGTTTTGATTACTCATCAAATATTACAAAATTTAACACTTTCACCAAGAAAATTATTAGGATGAATAAAAAAAGTAAAAACTTTTGCTATTTGATTTCAAGATTCACCATAACATTTAAATTTTTTAGAAAGAACTATATATGAGAAAAAAAAATATGGAATTAAAACAATAAAAAATATATTGGAAAAATATCATAATAATTTGTAAGTATTTATATAACGATATTTTATTCAAATGCCAAACAATGAGAACAAGGGAAGCTTGCTAGGAGAACTTAAAGCATGTGAGAAATGTAAGAATGCTTTTATGGCAAAACCTGGAGAAACAGTGTGTCCGAATTGCATCGCTTTAGAAAAGTTAAAAAAAGAACTTTCACGGGGAGTAAATAAATGGAAGGAAGAGCTTGAGGGGTCAATTAAAGAAATGAAACATCAAGTTGAAGAGATTCAATCTAAGAAAGAAATGTATTTACAAAGGATTAGAAATCGATCAGCATTAGTGAAAGAATCAATTAACCTACTGAAAAAGATTGATGAAACTCAAGATGAAAAATACATTGATGAATATAAAGCTTTATTTGAGAAGATGAA
>CAZRIR010000425.1:0-2528 GCA_964600195.1 uncultured archaeon
TTCAATTAGAAAAAGAAAATAGAGAATTTCAATTACAAATAGCTGAAAAAAATAAAAATGAGAAACAAAGATTAATGCAAAGAGAGATAATCATAAGAAAAAAGGAAGAAAGATTAGAACATTTGGAGAAACAAAAAGAAAGAGCCTTTATAATTTTGGAAGATGCTGAAAATTTACTAAAAAATAGGAATTATGACAAGTCGTTGGAAAAATATAGAAATGCTGAAATAATTTTGCATCAATTACAGTTTCCTACAACTTCTATTAAAGATATGATTTCAAAAATTATTTCACTAAAAGAAAAGGAAGAATTAGAAAAGGAACAAGAGCTTAAAAGGGAGTTAGAATATCTTAGAAAAGAGAAAGAACTAGAATCGATTATCGAAGAAAGGCAATCCCAGGAAAGAGAAAAAAAATTAGCAGAAGAAAAAGCATTACAGGAAAGACAAAGGTTTGCACAGGAACAAGCAAATCACAGAGAAATAGCATATGCATTATTAGAGAAAGCTAAACCCTATTTAAACGTATTTCCTCCACAATATGATTCTGCCATTTCCTTGTATAAGCAAGCAAGAACAATTTTAGAAGATAATGTTGGGTGGGAACCAGAAATATACAGAATATCAGAACTCATACAAGATTTACAAGAAGAAAAACTAAAACGATTTAAAAACCAAAGAATGGAAGAAAAAGAAAGAGTAAGACGTCAACAAGAATTCCAGCAATTTCAAGAGGAATCCAATCGAAGAAAAGCAATTTATAAGCAAGAAAGTGAAGATCAGCGATTAAAATATGAGAAAATGCTAGAAAGGAAAGATGCGATAAATAAAATAAGAGATGAGGGATTAAAATTAATAGATCAAGCAAAGAAACTTGCTTTAAACTATGATTTTAATAGAGCATACAACCTTTATGAGAGAGCAATTGGTAAATTTAAAGAAATTGGATGGAAAGAAGAAATTTCATATATAGAAGCAGAGTTAAAGAATACGAAAAAATTGGAAGAAAAATTAGAACATGATTTCAAAAAGATACAAGAAGAGAAGAAAGAATTAGAGTTAAAAAGAGAATTTAAAGAAAAACAGAAGAAAAGGGAAGACATGAAAAAACAAGTCTTAGTTGACGAAATCGGATCATTTACAGACGAAATTTCGACCCTTATAGAAGAAAGACAAAAAAAACAATCATTATTAGAACAAAAAGAGCAGGAAATAATTGCACGAGAAGCCAAAATGTTCAGGAAAAATATGAAAACAATGTTAAATTTTAGAGAGGAATTATCTGCGGAATTAAAAAAAGCAAAAGACGAAGAAAAAAAACAATATGAAGAGAAACAAATGGAAAAGGAGCGGAAAGAATTAGAAGATATAACTCGCATGATTAAAAAAGCAGCAAAAAAAGATGAGCAATAAAAATAAGATTTGGAAAAATAAATACAATTCAGGATAAAAGTTTATATCAAATCTTCTAATCATTCTATTAATATTCAATTGTCCAAGCAAAAAAGATTTTATATTTTTCAAAACGAATAACTATAATAATAAATTAAATGCATGTTTTTATCATGACAGAACAAAAGGACCAAATTTTTAAATCCCGAATGTTTGCTCGCCAGCAACTCATAGAAGGATGGGATCAAAAAGTAATAGATGAGGCTTGTATATTAATAATTGGTGTAGGAGCACTTGGTTGTGAAATTGCAAAAGATTTTGCATTAATGGGAATTGGAAAGCTCATATTAGTGGATTTAGATACGATTGAAACATCTAATTTATCAAGGCAGATGCTTTTTCGACCAGGGGATGAAGGAAGAGGCAAAGCAGAAGTTGCTGCCGAACGATTAGTAGAAATGAATCCCTATTTAAAGGTTGAATATTACTTTGAGAAATTACAAAAATTACCAATGTCAGTATATGAAGAAGCTGATGTAGTGATTGCTGCCTTGGATAACTTTAATGCGAGATTGGACTTGAATAAAATTTGTTTAAAAATGAAAAAACCCATGGTTGAAGGAGGAACAGTGGGATTTGAAGGTCATGTCCAAATTGTCATTCCAGAGGGATCTGGTGTTCAATATAAAGATCGAGAGATAGAAATTGATAAAATTGTCGAAACGGAACTCTGGTATTTAAATGAAGAAGAATACCCTGAATATTTTGAAGCAGAAAGGATGATTGGTGAATTAGAAGAAAAGATAGAAAAGCTAAGAGCAAATATAATTCAACCAATAATCTCTAAGATAACAAAAAAAGTTCAAGATGAATTTGATGAAAAATATGCTCCCCAATTATTAGATCAAACGCCTTGTTATCGTTGTGTCGTTCCCATACCTCCTGCTGATGATAAGTTGGTTGCTGCTTGTACTTTGAAAGGGTTACCACGTAATAGAAATCATTGTGTCATCAAAGCAGAAGTGGACTATGAAAAAAAATATGGCAATAAACCGGATTTAAATATTGATAATGAAGTAGTGAAATTGATGGAGTTAGCACAAGAACAACTTGATCAGCTGAGGGAGAGAGTATTTA
>CAZRIR010000426.1:0-2526 GCA_964600195.1 uncultured archaeon
ATGAAACCTCTTTTTAATAGGTCTATTTTGATGAAATTCCGAGCATCTTCTTCATAGATTTTTCTAATATCGTATTCTGTATATCCAATATATCCCATATCATCAATTACATTCGCGATACATTTGAGTAGGTCTCTTGGTAAATAGTATAAAATTGAACTTTTTATCCTTGATATAAATCTACTGCGATCTTGTTCTTCAAAACCTATCTTATCAGCAACCTGATTAATAATTGCATTTTTTTCATCGGAAGTTAGATTCCCTAAAATAATTTCTTTATTTTGAACTATGCTTTCAAAATTTTTGCTGCGATTTTTAAGTTCTGTCCACTCCCTTTTTTTTGGATTTTCTAAACAAGATACCAAGATATATAGTTTCTGATTTGATAACTGTTCCATTAAATAACGGATAAATTTTTCTAAAATATTTTTGAGTAAAACATTCGAATTATCAATCTCATTCAAAAATTGTAGTTCATCAAAAGCAATCACTACTAGATAATCTAAATCTAAAAGGAGTTTAATGAGACCATAAAATAGATTGTTAATTACATTACTTTCCAGTTCACCGCTGTAAAAAAATTCAAAAGCAGATTCCTGATCATTCGGATCGAATGACGATAATTTTATGAGATTTTCAACGATTTTTTTGTTTTTAAAAATTTTAAACAAAGTATTTTTTTTCTTAGAAGCGGGAAGTTTATCCATGATATCGCGGATTGGATACCGTTCATTATCTTCATCAAAAAGTTGTTCTATTATTTTTCCAATAAAAATGAACCAAAATTCTTCAACATTATCAGTTATGGCTTTAAAATCAAAAAATATGAATATATTTGAACCTGGCGTAAGCGCCTCTATTTTTTCTTTCACCTGAAATTGGATTAATGTAGTCTTTCCCGCACCATTAGGACCAATAATTGGACGGATTTTAGTAACTTTTTGATTATAAACGTTGAGAACATCTTGATGAAAAATTTCGGAGACATTTTTATTAAGAAAATTGGAACTTGCCTTTATTCCCTCATCATTTCCATCTCGTAATGGATGCATTACCTTACGTTCAAGATATATCCAATTCTGAGGGAAACCTTGTTCCAACCTTAATATCTGCTCTTTAAGTTTACTGCGACTAATATTAATAGCCCCTGAACGTTGATTTTTTCAATAATTTTACTACAGTTGATAATCTCAGATTTAATACCATAAATTTTAACGTTATAATTATATTAACTGAGATCTTCTTTTTAAAATTTGAGTTAAATCTTTTCAATTAATAATATCAAAATATTCAATTTTTACAAATCTTATTGGATAAATATTTGTAGAAAAGAATAAGGTTCAGAATAAAGTTTGAGATTGATTAAAATCGATAAAAATTCTCCTTGAAATGTTAGTTTCCAGGAGGACAATTCAAAAAAGATCAAAAATTTATAACTATTTTCAATATATCGGAATATAATGAAATATTTTACCTATTTGGGTCAATAATATATGTATCGTTCAAATATAATTCGCTTGAAGAAACGAAAGAATTTTAGTTTTCTTAATTAAAGAATATAAAATATCTAATTTTGATAATGAAAATATTCTTGCTATATCGAGAAAAAAAATGTAGATATATTTTTAAAAAAAATAGATATATTAAATGTCATTTATATTATTATAATGACAATTAAAAAAAATGAGTTTTAAAATGACTGAGAAATTAACCCAAAAAGTTTCTTCAAATGGAAGAATCGTCATACCAAAAGAGTGGAGGGATAAATTAGCGATTGATGATACAAATTTGGTTGAGATGGAATTAAACGAGGATAAAGTAATCCTAATTAGAAAAAAAATCCATCCTCTCGAAATTGAAGATAACCTTTTTGAGGGAGCATCTCCATTTACAGATGAAGAGTTAGAGGAGGTAAAAAGATCAATATTTCCAATTAAAGAGTAATTTCTTTTTTTTGATTTAAATGACAGAGAAAGCTGTAATTGACGCGCAAGTCCTATTCTATTTCCACTATGACTATAAAATGGTCCCAGCAATACTTCAAGAACTGAAGAAAAAAGTAATAGATGGAGAAATAACGGTAATTATTCCAACCATTGCAATATCTGAATTAGTATGGAAAATGCGAAAGGTAGGTAAGATTGACGCAGTTAAAAGGGCTATTGAGAGATGGGAAAAATCTGAGAATGTAATAATTGATTATTTTGACATTGAGATCATAAAATTAATGCTAAAAAATGTTGAAAGCCATGAATTACACGACGAGATAATTGCTATGACATGCAAAAAATATAATACAGGCATAATTTATTCTACTGATAAAAAATTTAAAGAAATTTTCAAATTAAAACTGAGATCTTGGAAATAGAATATTCGGTTAATTTCCTCATGACTTCTTTATAAATAACAATGTATAATATCGTATAATATTTCTATATACACTAAAAAAGTTCAAATAGATTTAATTTTAAAATTATTTATAACGCATTATATAATTTAGTATAATTGCATCGGGATTGAATTTCA
>CAZRIR010000427.1:0-2526 GCA_964600195.1 uncultured archaeon
ATTGAATATAATAATGCAAGAGAGATGGGAATTAAGGGAAATAATAGTAATCTTTTTTTTGTTTTTTCAGAAAGTTCAAGCATGTGAGTTCAAACCTATTTGATAATAAATTAATTATTAAAAAATGAATATTAAATTTTCGTAATAATCATGAATAATATAAGTTTTTATATAAATATGGCTTACTAGTTATTTGGTATAATCCATAATAAAGACATTATAAAATATACTTAGAAATACAAAATATAGCCCTAAAAATGTTAGTTTTTGAATTAAAAGAGGAAGATTATAGTATTATAGACTTAGAAGAGGAGCATGATACCCTTTTTTCCATATTAAATGCCAATAAGATCCTTTTTTTCATAGACTCATTGAATTCGACGGTATGGGTATGGGAAGGAAAAAATACTAATACCAAAATGAAGTTCATTGCGGCAAGGATTGCCTCTACCATTAGAGACAGGTATGGAATAACTTATAAAATCATGAATATCTATCAAGACAATGAACCGGAAAAATTTTTAAACATGCTTGAACTTGAGAAAGAGATACCTGTAAGCTAATCAATAACGGCAAATACATCCAAAAAAAAGAATCTCTATTAATCCAATTCAGTTCAGTCAATTAATAACATTAATTTTTTATTCGAGCAAAATAATTTAAATTAGTTTTTAGATTTTATTATCGATATTATATTTTCTATTCTCATTTTGCAATCAGTGCTTTAAAGTATGACAGACAGTAAAATGTTAAAAAAATTAGAAAAAAAAGGAATGCTAGAAGATAATACGATTTATGATATTTTTGGTTCTCAAAAAGTCAAACTTTATAAAATTGAACATTTCATGTTTGATTTTGGAGGGGTAATGGTTGAGAAATCATTCGCTTTTAAAAATCTATTAGATACAATAAAACATGATTATAAAATTGAGAAAGATTTTCAACATGAGCCCAAGTTTAGAAAAATTAGAAGAAAACTTAGTGCGGGTATCATAGATCCTCGAGAGTTATTGGAATTCATATTTAAAGAATATTATAATCCAAATCAAAAACAAGAAGGAACATTCCCTTTAAAATACGTTGATATTGATTATTACTTAGAATTATGGTTCCATTTTTATTCTAAATTTGTCCACCTTTCCTCTGAAATGGAAGAAATAGTAATGAGATTGCATGGTGCAGGTTATACCGTGAGTTTAATTTCAAATACGTTTGATATTCATGCAAAAAGCAATGAATTGAAGGGTTTTTATGATATTTTTGATCATGTTTTTTTATCGAATGAAATTGGTTTAATTAAGCCAGATAAAAAAAAATATATCCACGTGTTAGAAGAATTACATGCTAAACCCAAGCATTGTATATTTATTGATGATAAACTTAGAAACTTAGTTACTGCAAGAGAATTAGGATTAATAGTGATACGATTTGAAAGTATTGAAAAATTTAAGAAACAATTATCAGCCTTAGGGATTGAAGATATTACTCATAATCTAAAGCAAGAAATAATAAATAAATATCAGGAATGCGAAGAGAAAAAGAAAAAATACAAAAGAGCAAAAAAGTACTATAAAACCGCAAAAAAAAAGAAAAAATCAATAACAGGCAAGGTACATCACAAAATTAAAAGGACTAAATATGAAAAAAAGAAAGTTGAATACAAACAATCAAAGGAGATAAAGAAGAAAGATTTAGAAAAAAAATTCAAGCTTACTTGAAAAAATTATATTTCTTATCTTACATTTTTTTCAAGATCTTAACTAAATAAGATTAATTCTAATCAAACACTGAATAAATGAATTTAATTAACATAGAATATAGAATAATGATATAATTATTTTTTAGAATGACTAATCTAAAAAGGGAAAAAATATGAAATTAAAGATTACCAGATCAAAAATAAATCCTCTAGATGAGATAAACAAGGAATATTTATCTGAAGCGAAATGCGCTTTTGGACTTCTTTTCAATGAAATTAATGATTTATGTCAAGGTCATTTAGAAGATGAAGATTTAGATAAAGTAATAAATTGTGAACAAAAGTGTGATCGCTTGAAAGAAAAATATATTGAAATTCTATTCAAGAATAAGAGAGGTTTACCCTTTTTAATTGAAGATCGTTATCATATCATTAACACTATTGATAAAAAAATAGTTGGTCGATGTGAATTAGTTGCAAGATTTTTACAAGTTTTTCCATTTGACATCTATAAAGATATAATTGATGGTATTGCTGATTTAAATCAAAAATTTCTCAATATTTCGGAAGAATTGATAAAATGTTTAGAGTTAGTAGAAAATAATTTTGACGAGGCATATAAAAAGACCTTTGAAATTGAATCAATGAGGAGAAATGCGCGAGAAATTAAATTTAACATCACGGGGATACTGTATAAGAAAAAAGGAGATGACCTAAGAATATATTTAACTAGCAAACTTGTTCAACATATCTATGAGATAATTAATAATGCCGAGGAAATATCTGATTACCTGAGAGGGTTAATAATTAAATACCCATCGAAATAG
>CAZRIR010000428.1:0-2525 GCA_964600195.1 uncultured archaeon
CTTATTGAGTTTATTATATTGAATGTTATTTTTTATTTGGCGATCAATAAGCTTTTTTATTAACGATCTGAGATGAGTATTTACGGGTTCAGGAACACCAGCTCTCAAAGCAATGGCCATGTAACTAATTGCTAGCTTAATTTTTCCATTTGAAGCAAATTTTAATGCTTCTTCAGCAACAATCCATGCTTCTTGACCTTTTTCTGAATCTTTAGAATAAGGAAATGGAAAATTGTTTTTTATGATATCACCTAAAATTCTCATCATTTTATTGTTGAAATCTTCTCCTTTCATTTCTAAATCCTGCATTTTTTTTTTAAAACTTATCTTTCTTAATACTCTAATTCATGTTGTCGTATTTAAATCCATATGGGTGACAATTGCACTATTCATATTATCAAATTAAATATTTGGTGAAAAAATGTGCCGGGAAGCTAAAAGTAGAAAATAATAGGAATTTTTTAAGAAGACTTATCATAAAAAAAGATCTAAAATCTTAAATATTAAATAAGAACAAAAACAAAAATACTCATGCCAATTGCAGATGTAAATGATATTAAAATATCTTACGAGATTAAAGGGGAAGGATATCCATTATTCTTAATACATGGTTATGCATCAAAAAAAGCTACTTGGATTGCACAAGTTGGACCATTATCTGAACATTTTAAAGTAATTACCTATGATCTTAGAAGTTCAGGAGAATCTAGCCATCCTGAAGAATCATTTATTATGGGTACTCTCGTAGAGGATTTGAAGGGTCTAATGGATTTCCTTGGAATCGACAAAGCACACCTGGGAGGACAATCAATGGGTGGCTGGATCATTCAAAATTTTGTTTTGAAATATCCCGAAAGAGCTAATAAATTAGTCATTATCGGATCAAATCATACTGGAGATGGTTTGAATGGTTTAAAGGATTCATATATTGATATATACGAATTGAGAAAAGAGGATCCCGAGGCTGCTTTTTGGAAATTCATCAGATTTGTTCATACTATAAAATTTAGAAAATTGCTGGAGTCTGACCTGAAGAAAAAAGTTCATGGAATAATTTCTGCAGAAGAATTAATTGAAGAATCAAAACTAAATCAATGTAATCCCTTAGACCTTGAAAACCAAGCTAAAGCAGGATCAATGCATAATACGTTAGATAAACTTCATGAGATAAATAATGAAACGCTAATATTGGCTGCTAGCAAAGACAAGTTGGCAGGTGTATATGTAGCAGAACAAATGAATGAGCAAATGCCGAATAGTACCTTGAAAATCTTGGAAGATGCAGGGCACGAATTCTATTTTTCACATGCTCCAGAAGTAAATGCCATGATAGTAGAGTTTTTAAAATAATAATTAATACTACTTTTTTATTCTTTTAAATAATTTTAAATTATTTTCACGATTTATAAAAAATATAGTTCTAACTTGGAAGGAATGATACGAATGGATATTGTAGAAATTTTGAAAAATAAAGTAAATTCCGGACAAAAGATCCTCACGGAATTCGAATCAAAAGAATTATTAAAGCAGATTGGGATAGAGATCCCATCTCAAACATTAACTTCAACTAAGGAAGAAACAATTTCTGCTAGTGAGAAAATGGGCTTTCCTGTAGTATTAAAGCTCATGGCAGAAGACGTTGTTCATAAATCAGACTCCGGAGCTGTAAAATTAAACATTAAAAATAAGGAAGATGTTGAACATGCTTTTGAGGAATTGATGAAAATTCCCTCACAATCGAATAAACACGTATCCGTTCAAAAGATGGCCGATGAACCCATAACTGAATTAATAATTGGCCTGACTACTGATCCCCAATTTGGTCCCGCATTAATGTTTGGAATTGGAGGAATCCTAGTTGAATTACTTGAAGATGTTTCCTTTAGAATAGCCCCTATCACTGAATATGATGCCAATGAGATGATTCATGAAATTAAAGGATTTCCCATTCTAGATGGATATCGAGGAAAACCAAAAGCAGACCTTAAAGCCATCGTGGATACACTAATGAAGATTTCTGATTTTGTCGTTAATTATGAAGAAATATTTGAAATGGATTTAAACCCTGTCTTTATCTATGAGAAGGGCTTAATCTGTGTTGACGCCAGGATCATTTTAAAATAATACAAAATGGTATTCTATTATTTTAATTAAATATTAATACAAATAATTTAAAAATTAGATTATAATGCACGATAAGACTCGGGTCTTAATAATTCTTGATGACTCAGTCCATAATCAATAACATCTAATATTTTATCTTTATCTCTGTCCAAGATACCTTTTATTGGCAAATAGTTTGATGCATGATTTGACCGAAATACACAATTTGCATCTTTATTTTCAAAACTGATATTTTTCATGAAGTGTTTTAATTCCTGTAATATTTCAATTTGGTTCATTTCTTTGAATGAACCTTGAATTTTTTGTTGGAAAATTTTCGTTCCTTGGGGAACTATGAGTGTTAGAAAAGCAATATACCAGATTCTATCATCTTCTGGACAAATTTTATTAACTAAATCTGC
>CAZRIR010000429.1:0-2523 GCA_964600195.1 uncultured archaeon
GATTAATGATACTCTCTTCCTCCTCCGTTAAATTGGGTAATTTTATCGAAGCCAAACCATTTTTACCCTTATCTACTTCAATATCTTCTATCTTATACTCTATCATACTAATTGATTATTAAACTAACCTTATAAAAATTATCTAAATAAAAATTAGTATACGCTAAATATAGAAGGATGTTATTTTTTTCCTTTATTTATTGTTTTAATGGCTTCTTTTAAAATGCCTAAAATTTTTTCTCGATACATTGATTCAATTGCAACCATTGAATGAAATTTTATTTTTCTTCCTCCTTTAGAAAGAATTTTCTCACAAAACTCTGGTGTTAATCTATTCGAGAGATCTTGCTTATTTGCGATTCCTATTACCAATTTATCTTTATAATGTTTATCTAAAATGTCTTGTATGATTTCTTTAGAAGAATTTAGATTCTCAAACGTTGAATCCGTGACTAATAATGCAATATCCGTTCCATCTAAAAGACTCCCCCAAAGTGAGCGAAAATTACTCTGTCCTGCAAAATCCCAAAATGTGATATCCCGATGCAAGTCCGAATCTATAATGCCTCCATAAAATGACGTGATATCCGCTGTTATTGTTGGAACATATTCTAAATTTATATCTTTACCGCAAATTAAATGCAACAAGGTTGTTTTTCCAACACCACCAAGTCCTATTATCGATACTTTTATTGATCCCAATATGACATTATCGATTTCTTTATAAAAGTCAGAAAAAAGAGCCCTATTACCGGCCCATTTATTTCCCTTAATGATTCCACCATATTTTTCAATAAATTTATTTTTTAAAGTTGCAATCTTTGGATTGATTACGTTGTCATCATCATTTAGATCGGCACATAAAACGATGATAAGATTTTCAAAAATCGTATAATAATACTTGTTATCTTCTGTTGCGGTTGTTTTAATATCTGAATGTGATATTTCTTTCATGAAACCTGAAAAAGCACTTAAAAAACCAGCAAGTAAATCCCGATCTACATCACTTTCTCCATAATTTCGAAATAAAATGGACTTGCCATCTTTTGTAAGGATATTAATATATTGAATCATGGTGCAATTATTTTAGATATCTTAATGTACATAACAACGTATCTTATTACCATATTTTAACGACTAAAATTTAAAATATTATTATTTTATTAATTAAATAAAAACAAATTATTATTAAAATATGTTTTTTAAATTTTTCTGAACAAATGGTATTTATCAGGGAGAAATAAATGACCGATACAGAAGATACAGGACAAAGAGAAATGAAAAAGCTCTTGATTAATATTGATGAAAAATTAAATAGTTTTTCTTCAATTTTACAAAATTTTGGATTAGATTTGATAACAAAATTAGGGAAAAATGAATCGAAACTTACCATGCTTACCGATAAGATTGAAGCCCTTGCTAAGGCTACTTTAGATATCAAATCATTTTCCCCAATTCTTAATAAATTAGTGGATCGTCAAAAGAGCATAGAAAATGAGTTAGATTTATTAAAATCTTTAATCCAAAAAACAATTCAAGTTAATACAACAGAAAAGTTAGATAAAAATATTATTGAAAGAGATGAATCCATTACTCATAATTTTAGCTTAATTAAAAAACAATTTGATTCTTTGAGAAATAGTCTAGATACAATGAAAGACACTGAAGACGCTAAAATGATTCTCATCAATATTAAAGAAGAAATCTTTGAATTAACAGGTGGACATCGCATACTTTATGAAATTTCACAAATTATCAAGTTATTGGATGATAAAGTACCTTTAGATGATGAATTAAAATCGATATTACGAGAAAAAATTGGTTTTTGGATGAATAAATTAAATTAAATAACATAAATAAAAGAGATAATTCACGTCTTTCAGAAAAATTTGAATCAATTACAATTATTTTAAAAAATAAGTTGAAGAGAGATTTACGATTTAACTTTTGACTGTCGGGTGATTTCGGCCATTTTTTTAAAAATCATCTTTACATTATCACCCGTCTTAGCTGAGGTTTCATAATAAATGCAATTTAATTTATCAGCTAAGTGTTCCGCCATGGGTTGGATAATTTTTCGTTCATCCTTCAAATCAATTTTATTACCAATTAAAATACGAGGAATTCCACTCAAACCATATTTGACTGCAGTATTATACCAATTCTGCACGTTTGAAAAGGTACTACTACGAGTTATGTCAAAAACAAGGATCATTCCATCAGCACCATTAAAATATGGACGATGTAGCATGTAAAATTGAGGTTGACCTGCAATATCCCAGATCATCAAGTTAACCATTATTTTCTCGCCCTTCTCTTCTACCTCAACGATTTCTTTTACGATATTAGTTCCGACAGTGGGGATGTATTGTGTCTTGAACTTTTTTGAAGAATATTTATCTAAAATTGAGGTTTTGCCTACTTGAGGGTCTCCAACAACTATTATCTTATAAATGACCTCTGTCCTTCCTTCAAAAACAATTTCTTCTTCTCCAGACATTTTGATACTTAAAAAAATTTTTA
>CAZRIR010000430.1:0-2522 GCA_964600195.1 uncultured archaeon
AAGGGTTCCTCAAAAGTCTTAAGTAGATATTCCTTTTTATTAATATCGAAAAAACCTATAGTAACTTTTTTTAGAGCACCAATAATATTAACAAACCCTGAGATTATCTCATTTTTTATTACCAACTCTCGAATTGCATCGATTAAATCTTCATTTGGTAATACTTTACCTACAATAACGCGCCCATTGTCAGTTAATATATTATTCACTTTAACTCAAATTAGTTTGATATTGTTGTTGATAGTTTTAAATATCATCTTGAAAGTTTTTATATCTTTTTAATTTAGAAAGATAAGATTTACATGAAAAAAAAACTCTTGTAAAGGGTTTATCATAGCTTCTGTTTTTTTCTTAAGATGTAAAATACCAATTTTTTAAATACATCTTCCACATTAGCACCATATTTTGCACTGGTTTCAATATAATCAATACTATCCAATTGTTTTGATAATTCCTTTCCCTGTTCTTCAGAAATCATTCTAGAATCTTCTAAATCACTTTTATTTCCAATCAAGAGATAATTATTCCCTTTAGAATTATTCGAAAACTTCAAAAAATCATCATACCAAATAGTGGTGATATTACTATGAGTTGAAGGGCGCGTGAGATCGAAAACAAATAATGCTCCTGAGCAACCTTGAAAAAATAATGCTCGTGATAAAGCATATTTATCCTGAGCAGCCAAATCCCAAAGGATTAAGCGCGTGCTCAAATTAAATTCTTCGAAAAAAAGGTCCTTCGTTAAGATGTTGACTCCTAAAGTAGGTTTATAATCCTCCTGAAAGGATTGATCAATATATTGTTTTATAAGGCTAGTTTTACCTACAGCGGCATCTCCCAGTACTATTAGCTTTAGTATAAATTGTCTCGACATCATAAAATACTTTTCTCATACCATGTTATAACCAATATAAATTAGAAACTTAAATATTTTTATTTTTTCTTAGTTTTAGATAAGAAAAGTTAATTATATTGAGACAATTAAAATTAATTAAGGAAATAATTAGAATTGTTATTTTTTTAACATGGTGGCGGAAAAAATAGAAATTTCTGGAGTGGAATTGATTTTATCCGAACCTGCAATGGTTAATTTAGAATGGGTTGGAAATGAGGATTTGATTAATCAATTAAAAGCAGCATGGTTGGTAGTGGATGATCAAGACATTCCATTAAATCCAAGAATATTAGGAAAACCAGGAATTGGTAAAACCACTTTAGCTTATGCTACTGGCAAACGAATGGAAAAAGATGTATATATCTTTCAATGTACAATGGATACCCGACCTGAAGATTTGTTGATAAGTCCCGTGATTTCTTCAAAAAATGAGATTAAATATGTCGCAAGCTCGTTGGTCTCCGCAATGATAAAGGGAGGAGTCTGCCTATTAGATGAGGGTAATCGAATGAGCGAAAAAAGTTGGGCTTCTTTAGCACCATTAATGGATAAAAGACGTTACGTTGAGAGTATTATCGCTGGAATAAGAATTTATGCAAGTAAGGATTTTCGGCTATGTGTAACGATGAATAGCGATAGTAGTACCTATGAAATTCCTGAATATATATCAAGCAGGCTTAATCCGCGAATAATTGTAGATTTTCCAAATAGGATCGATGAGTTAAAAATTTTAAAATATAACTTGCCGTTTGCTTCTGAAGAAATATTAGAATATTGTGTTGATTTCCTGCAAAATAGCCACGACAATGCTGAACCAACTACCGTGAGGGATGGAATTAATATTCTTCGATATTACATGAAGAAAAGGACCTTGAATGATAAAAAAAAAGGATCACTTAACAAAAAAGAATTTAAAGAAGCTATTTTTCATGTTTTAGATAATATCGCGATAAGATATTGTTCAGATGAATATGAATCATTCCTCAAGGAAAAGGATGAATCTTTAGATAATGTTTTTAGAATTTTTGATGATGATTAAAATTAAATGAACAAAACTTTTTTTTCAAATGAATTATAAACCGTATATAAAATATAAAAACCTGTATGTTATACCTACATTTCATTCCAGGATAGAATTTACCAAACTCGTTAATAAAGCATTTTTTCAAGTATCTCCTGATCTAATAGCAATTGAATTACCTAATAACATTCGAAATGAAGTCATAGAAGCAGTAAAACGGTTACCTTATCTATCTTTATTAGGTTATGCAGACACATTGAATCCTAAGCAGCTTAATTTTGTGCCCATTGATCCAGGAGATTCCATTATTGAATCGATTAATTTAGGATTGGAATATAATATTCCAATTGAATATATTGACTTATCACTTACAGATTATCAACACCAGACGATTAATCTTCCTGATGATTATTCTCTCAACTCGATTGGTTTAAGATTATTCTATCAGAAAATTTCTGAGATATTCAAGAAGATTGATTATGAAAAAAAAGAAGAAATAAGAAAAGATATAAATTTGGAGGAATTTTTTGAGAATCAAGAAGAGTTAGAGACAAAATATGATTACTTGGCAAAAGATGTTTTAAGAGAACAATACATGGCAAGCCA
>CAZRIR010000431.1:0-2514 GCA_964600195.1 uncultured archaeon
TTTCATTACTTTAAATGATGATTTCATAAAATAGATGTCTATTTATTAATATATCGTGTTCATTTAGAGCAATATTAATTTACTTTTTTCAAAATCTTTATGAGTTAAATTATATTTTGCAACATATATCTATTTAAGTTTAATTTTAAAATAAAAACAAGTGAAATTGTAAAAATGCCAAAATCTGAATATGCACAAGCAATTAACGACGAGATAATGGCGGCTTTATCTTTAAAGAATCGCTATTCTTTCGTCAATACAAATCTCATGACAGTGCTTAAACCTGAACAATTTTCATTTTTGAAGAAGGTGCAGAAGTTCTGCATGAGATTTGAAAAGAAAAATAATATTACTCATGGAGCAAACGAAGATGTTTACGATTGGATACCTGCTTTTGGAGCTGAAGGATTAATCACCAGATCTCAGAATTTTGAAGCTTGCGATATTGTTTATGACTATTATGGGATGACCGCAGATTTTTTAAGATATTTAGCAGTTGATATTTTTGATACTCAATTTGCAATGGGTGCTGGAGCAACGGTTTTAGCTATCAACCCTATAGCTGCACACCATGAAAATATCCCTGTTAGAGTTGAAGCCTTAAAAGATTTAGTTACAGGTGTTGCTCCAGGTTGTATATTGATAACAGAACCTGAAAGAGGTTCTGATGCTGTACATCAACTTACAACTTGTACCGAGCAAGATGATGGGAGTTTCATTTTAAATGGAGTTAAAATTTTTAATACTAATGCACCTAAATCAAAATGGGCTGTTGCTTATGCTGCTGCTGAACAAAATAATGGTAATACGATGGCTCAATTTTTAATTAACACTTCTTGGGAAGGATGGAACTGCGAACGTGTATACATTCCATGGGTTCCAAAACTCTTTTTAGGAAAAGAAACATTAGAAAATCTTAGAGTTCCTAAAGATTATATATTAGGTGGTATAGGAAAAGGTCGAGAACATCTATTTGAAGGTTTAGTTCCTGAAAGAATTGGAATCGCATTTGGTGCTATTGCTCAGTGTTGGGGTTCTCTCGCACATGCGGGAATATATGCTAACATGAGGAAACAATTTGATAAAGTAATATTAACCTTCCAAGGAGTAGGTTTCTTAATTACTGATTTGTGGGCAAAAACGACAAATTTGACGCTTGCAATGTTGAAATTCTGTGAATCTTATGATGAAAAAATGGAAAAATTTGGTGGTGAAATCCCAGCAAATATCCAACAAGCAATGGTCGCTTCAGCAAGTCAACTTAAATATCAAGCTACGAATTTATCAGCAGAACTCTGCTATGAAGCAGCTAACTTAATGGGTGGAGCAGGATTAGGAGATAATACTTTAACTCATGATTATCTCGGAATCTCAAGAATTCAAGAAATAGTCGGTGGATCTCGTCAAATTCAGCAATATGTCATGTCCATGGCTTTCAGAAAATTATACAAAATGCTTTAATGAGACTAATGTTATAACATTAAATCAAACATTTTTCTCATCTTTTTTATTTCTTTTTTCTTAATAATACTTTTAGCAGATAATATCAAATCTTAAGTTAGGGTCTTGAAAAAAGAGTAAAAGAAAAAATTTAATTAGGTAATATTAAGTACTGAAATAATTTTAATCATCGTCGTCTTCTTCAGCTTCCATTAAATCTTCGATTTTTTCTTCTAATTTTTCTATTTTTTCATCAATAGCCTCAATTTTTTTGAATACATCACACTTGCTACAGCCAGCATCTTCCTTGCAAAGGTCTAACGTATCGCATTTTTCTTCCAGCTCTTCTCTTTCATCTTGAAGTTTATCTACTTGTTCTTGTAACTTATCTACACTCATTTAATTTATCACCAAATTTATTATAATGATATATAATGTTTCATTATTTAATTCTTTTTTAGGTGAAATTTAAATTCAACAGATAGAACATAATAAATCATTAATATTTAAAAATTAGAAGGATAAAAATAAAGATAACTCTACCATTTTTCAACAATTTCGATTATTTTTTTTGCTAAGAGTTCAAAAATCTTATTTACATTTTCCCCAGTTTTGCTACTGCATTCAATAAATCCTTGGGCATTCTTAGATTTGGCAATGTCCATTGCTTTTTTTGTAGAAACTTCTTTATAATGATTAAGATCAGTTTTACCTCCAACAAATATGACAGGAAGTTCAGGTACAGTTTTATTTTTATCTACAATTGAGAACCAATCATCCACATGGGCTAAAGATGCATAATTCGTGATATCATACATGTAAACCGCTCCACTTGCTCCTTTAACATATGAAGGTAATAAAAATCGAAATCTCTCCTCTCCCGCAAAATCCCAAATTTGAAGTTTAACTTTTTTATCATCAATTTCAAGCGTTTTTAACTGAAACTCAACACCAATAGTAGAAGCACTATCTTTTCGGAATAAATTTGTTAAGAACCTATGAGTTAAAGTTGTCTTTCCAGTTCCAGCATCCCCAAAAATGATAACCTTAAAGGTTCTTTCAAAAGTCATGATC
>CAZRIR010000432.1:0-2508 GCA_964600195.1 uncultured archaeon
TCGAAATCAATGCCTTTTTTTAATAATCAAGATGGATACAATCTCTATTATGAGGATATAAATGGTGATAGAGAAAATAATAAGGGAACCATTATTTTACTCCATGGTTTTGCCTCCTCAGTATCCTTTTTTAAAGCTCAAATTAAAATTTTAAGCGAGGATTATCGCATTATCGCATTTGATGCATTAGGACATGGAAAAAGTGATCATCCCGATGAGCTAAATCTTGATAAAAATATTAGACATGAAATAATTCGAGACTTGGAGGATCTTTTGAATCATTTAGGTGTCGTTGAAAAATATGGAATAATTGGTCATTCTTTAGTTGGAGGTATGATTGCGCAATATTATGCAATGAAACACTCCGATGAGGTCAAATTTCTTATATTATTAAATTCAGGATATATTATGATTGATAATGTCATTCGCAATATTTTTTATAATCTCTTACCATATTTTATTCGCATGAATTTTTTAGAGGTATTGGCAAACTCCATTGAAGAAATATTAGATAAAATCATCCCTTACATCAAAACGGCTCTTAAAAATTACAGGCAAGAATTGCAGTTGTCGAATGATGATTTATTGATGAAAATTGAGTCTCAAATCTTTTCGATGATATCTGAAATTAATGAATATGATCCAACAGGTATTCTATGTCCCACATTAATAATTGGAGGAAGGTTAGATAATTTCGCTCCAGAGACAATGAGTGAACAACTCCATCAAAAGATCAGGGATTCACAGTTAGAAATAATTGACATGGCAGGTCATTTTGCTCCAAGTCAAAGAAAAGAAATAGTTAATGAATTAATATCTAATTTTATTAAAAACCACGTATGAATGAACATATTATAAAAAATCATATTTTACTACATTCATCATGGATGATTTAAACGATTTAAACACTTCAATTTCTTTTTTTAAGGAACAAGTTAAGAATTTTGTGGAAATGAGAGGCTGGAAACAATATCACACCCCTAAAAATCTCGTTCAAGCATTGAATTGCGAAGCGGGAGAGCTTTCTCAATTGTTATTATTCAAAGAACGCCCCTTAGAAGAAATTGTAAAAGATAAGAATTTAATAAATAATATTGCTGATGAAAGTGCTGATGTGTTCATCTATTTAATTAGTTTGATGAATGCTTTAGGAATGGATCTAACCAGTTCTTTTATTAAAAAAATGGAAAAAAATGAAGAGAAATATCACATTTCAGAATTTAACAATGGTATATATTTTAAGAAATGATTCCTCTCTTTACTTGGGCATTAATAATCATGATTTTTATGGTATTTTTTATTAATAGAAATCATGGAACCCGAAAATATTGATGAATTAATAAAACAGCAATTTGATAAGACACTAAATGAAACCAATTTAAACATTCCTGATGCGAAATTATACAAGGGAAAGGTTCGAGATAATTATATCCTCAATGATAAAAGGATCATAATCGCGACCGATCGAGTGTCCTCGTTTGATAGAGTCATTACCACAATACCCTTTAAAGGACAAATGCTAAATCAGGTGAGTGCCTTTTGGTTTGAAAAGACAAAAAATGTTGTCAAGAATCATATCATTGATATTCCTGATCCTAATGTTGCTGTAACTCACCAATGTGAAACGATTCCAATTGAAATGATCGTGAGAGCATATATTACAGGAACTGCTTGGCGTAAATATTTAAAGGAAGAGCATACCTCCGGAGTCGTGTTACCGAAAGGATTAAAAAAAAATCAGAAATTAGATGATATCATTGTCACTCCTTCTACAAAAGCAGAATCAGGGCATGATATATACATCTCAAGGGAACAAATCATAGAAAAAAGAATGGTAGATAAAGAACTCTATGAAGAGATGGAAGAATCGGCGATTAAGCTATTCGAGTACGGGCAAAATTATTGTAAAAAGAACGGTCTGATTTTAGTCGATACAAAATATGAAATGGGTTTAAAAGATGGAGAATTGATGGTCATCGATGAGATACACACTCAAGATTCTTCAAGATTTTGGATTGCGGATACTTATGAAGATTTGTTTAATAAAGGAGAAGAGCCTGAAATATTAGACAAGGAGATCTTTAGGGGATGGTTGATGGAAACTTATCCAGAGATATTTCCCAACATAAAACCAGATCAAGAAATTCCTCCCATATCTGAAGGGATTAAAATCGAATTAGCAAAAAGATACATGAGAAGTTATAAAAAGATTACGGGAATGGAATTTAAACCAGAAGTCGGCTTGGTTGAACAGAGAATCATATTTAATTTGAAAAAAGCACGTTATCTTTAAAATTTTAGAAAGATTAATAAAATAATAAAAGTATTTTTCTTATTATGATTGATGTCATTTTCCTCTTGTTCAGTTTTGGGTTATTTGTTTTATCTATTATAGCTTTATTATATGACATGTTATCACCAAAATTGGATAGAAATAAAAAATTAGGTAAAGATTTACCTAAATTTACAAAATACGGCCTATTATTCATAATTTTATCGATATTGGTG
>CAZRIR010000433.1:0-2508 GCA_964600195.1 uncultured archaeon
TCATTATCCAATTAATTATACAAAAGTAATCCAGACCTATGTTTTAGAGGATCGTAAATTAGAGTTAGTATTAGAACGTCAGGGTTCTAGATATCTTAACGGTAAGATAGTTTGGATTGGAAATAAAAAAGATGATAGCCAAGGAACCATCTTTTGTGTTGATACAAGATCTGAATTAAAACAAATCAATCCATCACCAGAAAATACGGAATCGGTTTTATTCGATATAAAAAAAGAAACTATCAAAATAGCAACCGAATCTAAAGCAAAATGTTCTGTATGTGGAAAACCTATAGAGATTTTTGATGAATGGGCGGGTTGTCCAATTTGTGAATCTAAAGCACATAAAGATCATCTTGTAGACTGGATAAAAATGAAACACTCATGTCCAGTATGTAAAAAAGCGCTTAATGTATCTGCTACGGGAATGATCTATTATGAATGAGAGTTATGGCCTATAAAACGATTTAATTTTTTCTAAATTAATAGTACCATCATATAAAGAAGTAGCGATCAATACTCCTGCAAACTTCTTAATTTTGTATTTCACAATTTCTTTAAAATCCTTAATACCTCCTCCAACAAAAAAATTTCCATCATAATTTTCCCTTATTTTCAAATATGTGTTAGGAATCTCTCCTATTTTTTGGCCCACTCTATATAAATCTAGCAAAATATAATTTATAATCCCCATATTTTCAACTTTCTTCATGATTTCGATGAGATTTAGATTTCTCAATTCTTTTATACTCGAAATTATTTTTCCATCAAACATGTCAATGCTTAAAATGGTTTTGTCGTATCCAAATATATTTATTGCATTTTCAATAACATTTAACGATTTAATTGTTTCCATACCTAATATTATTTGACTTATTTTTAACCCTGAATAATGTTTTAAATCAAGATCGTTAGTTATTCCTGGATCTAGCATTATATTTATCGGTAAATTTTCTAGTAACTCGGATATTAGAGGAATATTAGTTTTTTTTTTCATAATAGAATCTAGGTCCGCAATATAAAAATCCTTAAAACCAAATTTTTCATGGAGTGATTCAATTATGTCATATGGACTTGTTGTATTGAAATATTTTGATTCTAATGGTTTATATTCTGATCTATTACCTTTTACGGCATGAACTGCTCTTGAATTTAGAAGATCTATTACAGGAATTATTTTAAACTGATTCATTGATATCTAAATCTGTATGATTTTATGTTAAAATAAATTTTTTTTATAATTATCAGTAATTCTTAAAACTATAAGAGCCTCTTTTTTTTTTAAAAATAACTATCACATATAATTAATAAGTCAATAATTTAGTTTTTAAAGTATCAAATCTAAACTATTTTGATCAAATAAAAGATAATTAAGGTGACTTTTCATTAAATCAGAGTTGTTTATCAATAAAATTATTGAAAAAACGGGATTAAATAAAAAAGATATTGAGGAATTAGTAAGAAAAAAAAAAGAAGAACTAAAAGGACTCATATCTGAGGAGGGAGCACTTTTTGTAATAGCGAAAGATTTAGGTGTTGATGTTCGAGAAGAAAACAAGGAATTATTAAACGAAATTGACATCAATATTTCCGATATTACTTCAAACATGAAAAATCTTACCTTAATAGGAAGAATAAAGGATATATATAACATAAGGACTTTTAATAAAAAAGATGGAAGTGAAGGGCATGTTGGTTCATTTTTACTAAACGATAATTCAGGAGATATTCGAGTAGTATTATGGGATGACCATGTTAGAATTTTAAATAATAAAGAGTTCGTTAAGAATGAATTGGTTAAAATAATCAACGGTTATGCCAAGCAAGGTATTAATGGAAGAATCGAAGTTCAAATTGGCAGGTTAGGAAAGATAATAATTGCTCCTGAAGATGTTGATGTTAAAAAATATCCAAAAATTAAAGATGACCTCCTTAAAATCGAAGAAGTTAATTTAAATCAAAGATCAATTTCATTAGAAGGAAAAATCATACAAAATTTTCCTATAAAAGAATTCACGAGTAAAACAGGTGATCTTGGTAAACTATGTTCTATTATTTTAGCAGATGATACGGGGACGATAAGAATTACCTTTTGGAATGAAGATGCAACTAAAATCGAAGCATTTACAATGGGAGATCACGTTATTATTAGCAGTTTAAATCCAAAACTAAATAATCTTGATAATAGAACTATAGACCTTAATGCAAGTCGAAATACTAATGTTAAAAAAATTAAAAAAGAGATTAATTTGGAGAATAATTTCGTTGAAAAAATAAAAGAATTGCAAGATAAAAAAAATGCTATTGTTACATTTAACGGAATAGTGAGTTCTGTAGATAATTTAAAAAATATAACACTTAAAACCGAAGAAATAGTTTCTTTATTAGGATTTACTGTAAGTGACGATACAGATTTTATCAGAGTTACGTTATGGCGAGACAATGCAGAAGAATTTTCAGAAGTATTAAAAAAGGGGATGGGGCTTCGCTTGAAAAATGTAATGACAA
>CAZRIR010000434.1:0-2504 GCA_964600195.1 uncultured archaeon
ATATGATGATAAATTTTAAGCATCAAGGAGTTGATATCTTAGTTACCCCAAATCATCGAATGGTATACAATAAAAGAACAATTGAAAGAGATAAAACTATTTTCGAAAATAAAATTAGTATCAAGCCTTCCAACGAATTAATGTATGATTATACATACTCTATTCCTTATACTGGAATATGGAAAGGAAAGTCAAGAATGATACAAATTGGAAATAAAATGTACCAGCCTTCTGATTTTTTACCCTTTTACGGATGGTTTATCACTGATGGAGGTATCTCTGGAAGAAGTGTAAATATTTATCAATCTAAAGAACATAATTTTAGGCATATTAGAAGTTCATTAGATAAACTTGGATTACAATACAAAGAATATGAACGAAATAGACCAAATAAAAGACCAGAGATGATTTTTAGTATTCATAATGTTGAATTTAGGGATGCATTAAAAAGGTGGATTAAGAATGGTATTGGTAAATATGAAAGGAGCAGAATTCACCCTGATATTTTTGATTTAGAAAGAGAAGAATTATTAATACTTTTTGATTCTATGATTTTAGGAGATGGTGGATGGATTGAAAATATATGTTATATATTTGACAATACTAGTGAAGATTTGGCTAATGATTTTCAAAGATTATGTTTGAAAATTGGATATGGATGTAATATAAAAAAAAAAAATGTCAAGACAAGATTTTTAAATAAGGTGTATACTGGGATATCTTATAGGTGTAAGATCTCTTATGAAAGAAAAAATATTATCAGGAAACATCATTGTAGGATGAAAAAATATCAAGGTAAAGTCTGGTGTGTTTCAGTAAATAATGGAACGGTGATTGCTAGAAGAAATGGTAAACCATTTGTATCGGGTAATTCTTTGTATCCAACAATAATTAAAGAAAATAATTTATCTTATGAAACGGTCTCTTGTCCACATGAAGACTGCATGGACAATCTTGTAAAAGGTATTCCTTATCACGTCTGCACGCATAAAATGGGTATATTTGCATACATCGTTGGATTTTTCAGGGACATACGAGTGAAATATTTCAAGCCAAAATCCTCTGATAAAAGTTTATCCGCTGAACGTCGTAGTTATTATAATACCATCCAGCAAGCCTTGAAAGTGTTCATTAATAGTGCCTATGGCGTTTTTGGCAGTCAAAACTTTCCTTTATTTTGCTTACCTGTAGCAGAGAGCACCACGGGGATAGGAAGATATTCAATCAAGCAAACGATAAAAAAATCAGAAAGCATGGGGATAAAAGTATTATATGGTGATTCCGATTCAGTTTTTCTCTTGAATCCCTCGAAAAAAAAGTTAGAAGAACTTTCAGAGTGGAGTAAAAAGGAATTGGACCTCGATTTAGAAGAAGAAAAAACGTATCAATTTTTAGCTCTATCTGAAAGAAAGAAAAATTATGTTGGTATCTATAAGGATACTAAATTCGTGGATATAAAAGGACTCGTTGCTAAAAAAAAGAATACTCCTGAATTCATTAAGAAAATTTTTAATGAATTTCTGGAGATATTAAAAGAAATCACCAATGATGAAGAATTCAAAAAGGCAAGAAGTAAAATAATAGACCTCATAAGAACAAATCGATCTAGGATTGGAAAAACAAATACGTTTACATTAGAAGATTATGCCATTAACATTAGCCTGCAAAAAAATCTTGATAAATACGTGAAGGTTGTTCCCCAACATGTAAGTGCTGCAAGAGAACTAAAAGCTCTCACTGGAAGAGAATTACAAAAAGGGGAAACGGTCACTTTTATCAAGAGTAAGGGAAAGAATGGTGCCAAAGCCATAGAATTGGCAAAACTCCAAGATATTGACCCAACAAAATACCGCGAACTTCTAAAATCTGCATTGGAACAGGTTTTAGATGCTTTAGGGATCTCTTATGATGAAATTAAGGGTCTCAAAAAAATGGATGCCTTTTTAAAACCTTAAGAGTATACTCTTTTACTATAAAATAATAAACAGGAAATGCATAAAAAAAGCGCTCAAGATTGGATTCAGGACGTTATCGTCTAATTCTACAGTCAATAAATCAATGATCAGGAATACAAGCGCTCCTCCAAGTGAAATAATGATAATTTTCATGAAGAGGTTACCTGGTGAAAAAAATGTGTAAGAAAGTAATGCCACACCAAACGATCCCAAAAATCCAGAGACATACCCGATGAGGGTCTTGGGACTACCACTTGGAAAATGCTTTTTTCCAAACCGTTTTCCCATAATTGAGGCTGCCCCATCTCCGATAGTTGCTATTAACGCTGCAGCAAAAAAGACGGGAAATGGGAAAAAAAAAATGGTTGCAAATGCTAATACCAACGTAGCTGGTTTGGTGAATTCATACAATTCTTCTCCTTTAATTGCTTTACCTAATAAATTCAAGACATTGTCGGGAAGTAAATGAAACAAGTTACGGTTAAAAAGAAGAGGCGATAACCTGACATAATCCAAGGCGGCAAAAATAAGTATGCCAGAATAACCTAC
>CAZRIR010000435.1:0-2502 GCA_964600195.1 uncultured archaeon
TTCAATCAACGAGGTAGAACAGGCAATAATTCGAGGTCATCCTCAATTAACGGAAGAAAAGTTAGTAGGCACGTTAAAGCTTGGAAAATTAATGAAAGAAGGAGTAGAAGAGGTGGTCTGGAGAAAATTTATAACCTCTTTTTGGAAAATTATTGATGAAATCAACAGGCTTACACCTCATGCTCAGGATATTCTCCTTTCTCTTCTGGCCGAAGGCACAATTAAATATTACGACGAAATTCTCACTATTAATAAATATTGCCTATATGCTACCATAAATCCTCAAGATGTAGGAACTTTTGATTTGAGTTTTCCATTCTTGGATCGATTCAGCATTTCAGTTCAAATCTCAATGCCTAAAAGTCATGACCTGCAATTAATTCTTTCAGGAAAGGATACCAAATATTCTGGAATAGATGAACTTGTTCAAGTCCCAAAGGTCTTGAATGTGGAAGAATTAATGGAAATTTGGTATTACGTTAATAAACTCCCCTTTTCTGATATAGTTAATAATTATATCCATGCTATTATTAGAGAATTTAATTTATGTATTAGAATTGACAAAGGAAATAGCGATAATCTTAAACCAAGCACGGGTTTATGTTCGGGATGCCATTTTAACACGGATCAAAATATTTGTAATAAAATTGACTCTATCTTAAGTGTCCGAGTCGCGAAAGATCTATTAAGATATTCCAAGGCAATAGCATGGTTTTTAAATCTTGATCAAGTTGATGTCAATATTGTTAACTCAATAGCTTCCTACGTTATCTCTCATAGAGTTTCATATGTAACTAGAGAATTAGAGAAAGCTCCATTCTGGGGAAATAAATATGAATTTACAAATAAATTATTAGAGTTAGTTCAAAGAAGGTTTAAAAATAGAGAATCATGTTATCAAATCGTTGAACGGTTCAGAGATGGCCGCCCTGATGATATGGATTTAACCGAATTGAAAAAATATGAAAAAAATGATCTTATTGTAAAATTTGATCTTCTGCCATTTGTTAATCATGTTAATCAAAAAAAATATTTTGAACTGGCCCAAAGAATTGAAAATGCGGGAAAAACAGGAAAGATTGAGGAATTGGCAGACATTCGGAATGACTTGATGAATAACCTTGAGATCCCTAATAGGTCTGATTTAATTAATTGGTGTAATTTAGAACTTTACAAGCAGACAGTAACCGATTATGGCATTTCATACCAGCATTGGAAAGAATTTTGGGCAGATGTTGCTGCAGAATTCCCCAATTTAGATCAACCCATCAAGGAGGTCTTCAGTCAAAGGCAAACGAAACAATTACGCACCGAAGATTTATTGATCGAAGTGAATGTTACCGGCACAAATGATGATTCTTTAGTTAATATACAAATTTCAGGCGGTTCTGATGCGATAAAGCTAAAGAAAATCCTTGATAATTCCGAATATATTCAAGGTGAATTAAAATGAGCCTCGTTTAATTTATCGATGATTAAATCAAGAGCTTTATCCACATTAAAACCAGTTTTACTCGAAATTAAAAGACCACCAAAAACTTGATCATAGACCTCCACAATATTATTTAAAATTTCGGAGTATAAGGTTCTTTTCTCTTCATCAATCTCATCTTCTTTTGTTCCTAATATTAATAAGGGAATGTTACCACTCTCCTCCAAGATGTCCATCCATTCTTCAATTTTATCTAAGGTATTAGCTCTTGTAATATCAAATAAGAAAACCGCAACGCTAGAACCATTTACAAAATCAAGTAATAATTTTCGGAATCGATCTTGACCTCCAAAATCCCAGAAAATGAGATCATAGTCCTCGCCATGATGAGTCATGTGGATTTTTTTATTGAAAAAGTCTACTCCTTTCGTTAATTCAGATGATTCATCAAAGAAATTATTTATGACTTTATTTAAAAAAGAAGTTTTTCCCACTCCACCTTCTCCACAAACTACTACTTTGATGTATTTTTGATTACTGATATACATGTTCCAATCGAATTATCGCTAATTATTAAAATATATTAGTTTGAATATTATATAAAAATATTATAGGTAGAATAAAAATGTATAAAATTAATACTTAATGATTCCATGACTTAAAAACCTCATTACTCCTTGATTATAATATGAATGTTGTTTTATAATCCATTTCAAAAAACGTAAAAAACACGAGATCATGATTGAAATCAATAAAAATAATCAAAAAAAAACTCAAAATACTCTAAAAAACTTAGCTAGTCTCGCATGGGCAAAAACATTAGAAAATCTTTATTATCCTCCTTTGAATGAACCGCTCTATGTTTTTGATTATACCCGAAAAGAGGGATTTTTTATCGACCCCAAAAAATGGCAAATCACCATGAATTTAGCTAATACACCTCCATTTACTGAAGATGAGGAATATGCTGATTATTTTCATGCAATCATGTTACATGAGGTCTCCCATTATCAAATAATCCCTTATGATGGATTAACTAATGCTCGATTGTTACGAATGGCAATGAAACA